>NZ_BCQU01000002.1:0-143879 GCF_001552235.1 Actinomadura rubrobrunea NBRC 15275
GGCGCGGCGCCGCGGGCGCAGGGCCGCCCACGGCGCGTGCGACACGGCGACGCCCCGCCGGGCCGCGGCCGGGCGGGGCGTCGCGCGGACGGTCACTTGCGCTTCTTGATCTCTTCGGTCAGCTGGGGGGCCACCTGGAACAGGTCGCCCACCACGCCGTAGTCGACCAGCTCGAAGATCGGCGCCTCGGGGTCCTTGTTGATGGCGACGATCGTCTTGGAGGTCTGCATGCCGGCCCGGTGCTGGATGGCGCCGGAGATGCCGACCGCGATGTACAGCTGCGGCGAGACGGTCTTGCCGGTCTGGCCGACCTGGAACTGGTGCGGGTACCAGCCGGCGTCGGTGGCGGCGCGGGAGGCGCCGACGGCCCCGCCGAGCGCGTCGGCCAGGTCCTCGATGATCTTGAAGTTCTCGGCGCTGCCGACGCCGCGCCCGCCGGAGACCACGATCGCGGCCTCGGTGAGGTCCGGGCGCTCGCCCTTCTCCTGGACGACCCGCTCCACGATCTTGGCGGCCTTGTCGGCGTCCGACAGGGTCACCGACACCTGCTCCTCGGCCGGGGCGGCCGGGGCGGCCTCGGGCGCGATCGCGTTGGGCCGCACCGCGATGATCGGCGTGCCCTTGGTGACCTTGGCGTGCGCGATGATCGCGCCACCGAAGATCGAGTGCTCGCCGACGAAGCCCTCGGCGACGTCCACCACGTCGGTGAGCACGCCGGACCCGGTCTTGACCGCCAGGCGCCCGGCGACCTCCTTGCCCTCGCCGGTCGCCGACACCAGCACGGCGCCGGGCGAGGCGCTCTGCACCAGCTGCGCCAGCAGCGCGGCCTTGGGGGCGACGACGTAGGAGGTCAGCTCCTCGTCGGCGGCGACGTAGACCTTGGCGGCGCCGTACTCGGCCAGCTTGTCCTTGGCGCCCTCGTAGCCCGGGCCGACCCAGACCGCCGCGGGCTCGCCGAGGCGCCGCGCGAGGGTCAGCAGCTCGAGGGTGACCTTCTTGACCTCACCGTCGACGTGGTCGACGAGGACGAGAATCTCGGCCATCGGTTCGCTAGTCCCCTTCCCCGCTCAGACGAACTTCTTCGACGCGAGGAACTCGGCGATCTTGATGCCGCCGTCGCCCTCGTCGGTGACGATCTCACCCTTGCTGCGCGGCGGGGCCTCGGCGAAGTCCACGACCGCGGTGGCCGCGTTGGCCAGCCCCACCTGTCCGGCGTCGATGCCGGCGTCGGCGATGCCGAGCGTCTCCACCGGCTTCTTCTTGGCCGCCATGATCCCCTTGAACGAGGGGTAGCGCGGCTCGTTGATCTTCTCGACGACGCTGACCACCGCGGGCAGGGTCGCCTCGACCTTGTCGTAGCCGTAGTCGGTCTGGCGCTGCACGGTGATGGACGTGCCGTTGATCTCCACCTTGTTGGCCAGCGACAGCTGCGGCACGCCGAGCCGCTCGGCCAGCATCGCGGCCAGCAGCCCCGTGCGCGCGTCCGTCGACTCCGAGCCCAGCACCACCAGGTCGAACCCGGTGCGGCCGAGCACCTGCTGGATGGCGTACGAGGTCTGCAGCGCGTCGGAGCCGGCGAGGGCGTCGTCGACGAGGTGCACGGCCTTGTCCGCGCCCATGGCCAGGGCCTTGCGGATCGAGTCCGTCGCCTTGTCGGGGCCCATGGTGAGGACGGTCACCTCGCCGCCGTGGGCCTCCTTGATGCGCAGCGCCTCCTCGATGGCGTACTCGTCGAGCTCGTTGATGACACCGTCCGCGGCGGCACGGTCCAACGTGCTGTCCTCGGACTTGAGCTTGCGCGGGCTCTCGGTGTCGGGAACCTGCTTCACCAGGACGACGATGTTCATGGCCGGTGGCCGACCTCCCTGCACTCAGTTCGGCCGCGTATCAAGCGGCGGAGGCGCCGCCCCTGGGACGGGTCGACGCGACGGGCTGATGCCTCACAGCCTGCCAAACTCCCGAACGGGCTTCGGCCCCGGGGGACGGTTTTCCGGCTGCACGCCTCATGTTACCCGCGGGTAATCAGCGCGCAAACTCGCCCTGGACGCCCCCGCCCCGCGGCGCCGGACCGCTCCAGGCGCCCCGGACGCGCCGGGTGATCCTGACCGCATCGCGCGCGGCCGGGGCCGGTCAGTGCAGGGCGGCCTGCAGGCGCCCGACCGTGTTCTCCAAGGACGTCTGCAGCCCGTACATCGGGGCGAAGCTCGGCGTCAGGGAGATCGCGCCCACCACGGCCAGGAAGGCCAGCATGCCGAGCGCGACCCCGGCCAGGGCGAGCCGGCGCGGCGAGCGGGCCACGGCCGCGCACCGCCGCTCCAGCTGCCGGTACGGCGCGGTGACGCCCGGCGCCGTCCACAGCGCGCACACCCCGGCGCCCGCGGCGAAGGCGCACACCTCCAGCGGGTCGATCTCCACGCGCAGCGCCGACAACGCGACCATGCCCCCGCCGACCCCCAGCGCGAACACCGCCGCGTACGGGAGCGTCGCCGCCGTGCGGACCAGCGCGAGCAGCCGGCGGCGGACGCCCAGCGCGGCCGACCAGCGCAGCGCGGTCACCGCGGCCGCCGACAGCAGCGTCCCCGCCAGCGGCAGCGTGATCGCGAGCCCCACCGCGACCACCACGATCATGGCCGACAGCAGCCGCGCCCACCCGCGCACGACCGACGCCGCGTGACCGGATCCGAACACCGTCGCCGCCGCGGGCGCCGAGATCACCGGGCCCTGCCCCGCGGCCGCCGGGACGGGGATCGGGGGCGGCGGCGCGGACGGCCCAGCGTCGACGGCCGCGACCGCGTCGGCCGCCTCCGCCGCGGACGGCGGCCGCGCCGACAGCGCCGCCGTCAGCACCGGCCGCAGGCCGTCCGGCACGTCCGCGACGTCCGGGATCGCGTCGGCGTCGGCGACGCCGCGGTCGCCCGTCGCGGCGAAGACGACGGTGCGCGCCCACGCGCGCAGATCCCGGGCCGCGCCCTCGTCGTGCGGGTTCAGGCCGTAGTCGATGATGACGGGGGCGCCGTCGATCACCAGGACCGTGTCGGGGCCGAGGGCGCCGTGCGTGAGGCCCGTCTCGTGGACGGCGGCGAGGGCCTTGGCCATGCCGAGGGCGAGCCGGTGCAGGGCCGCGCCCCGCAGCGGCCCCTGCTCGGCCACCACGTCGGCGAGCGCCCGCCCTGGCACGAAACGGCTGACGACATAGGGCGGGTCGGCGGCGGCGTCGCCGTCCAGGACGTCCACCGCGTACGGGCTCTGCACCCGGCGCATGCGTTCGATGTCGCGGTGCAGGCGTTCGGGCGGGAGCGCGGCCGCGCCGTCCGCGAGCACCCGGATCGCCACGTCGCGCCCGCCGGGATCGGCCGCCCGGTAGACCGTTCCGGTGGGGCCGCCCAGCCGGGCCAGCAGCCGATAGGGGCCGATCTGCCGTAGTTGCCTGGTCTCCCCGCTCATCGGATCGCCACCTTACCGAGCGGCCGCACGCGCAGGGCCCGCTCAGAAGAACGGGAATCCGGCGATCAGGTCGTCGACGTCGCTGCGCAGGCTCTCCAGCGACTGGCTCATCCCGTCCAGCGGGGTGGTGTCGGGAGGCTGCTGCCGGGAGAGCGACACCAGCACCCCGGTGAAGACGCCCAGGATGAGCACCGCGCCCAGGGCCGCCTCCGTGCGCGGCAGCACCGCGCCCCAGATGCGCGCGAGTTGCCGCCGCGGCGGCGCGCTGCCGGGCGCCAGGGTGAGCAGGACGATGACGGCCATGCTGCTGTAGGCGATGGCCCGCGAGGCCGTCATGTCGGGAACGACGAACATCAGCGCGGCCAGCAGGATCAGGCCCGCGAACACGGCCAGCGACGTCAGCAGCCCCGTGACCAGCACCGCCCCCGGAAGGTGCAGCGGGGTCTTGAACGCCGCCGCCACCGCGTCGCCGGACCTCGGGCCGCGCCGTGTGCGCTTGTCCTCCATGCCGCGGGCCGCCTTGTCCGCCATGCGCAGCAGCAGCACTCCCGCGACGGTCACGCCCACGGCGAGCAGAGGCGCGATGTTGGCGAACCCCAGCAGGGCCGCCAGGACGAGGAAGCTGAGCACCCGATACCAGCCGTAGGGCTTGCTCCTGGGCTGGTCGTCCGGGCGGCGCGCGGCGTCGGCCGGGCCGCGCCGTTCCAGGTCGGTCGGGCTCGTCCCCTGGTTGTAGGGGTCGTACGGCGCGGGCGGCGGGAACTGCTCCGGCGGCTGGGTGCGGGGCGGGGGGCTCTGAGCCGGGCCGTACGGGGAGTACGTCCGCTGGTCGTACGGAGACGTCTCGTAGGGGTTCGGCTCGTAAGGGGCCGGTTCGTAGGAGGCGGGAGCGTAAGGGGTCGTGTCGTACGGGCCGGGGGCGGGCGGAGGCGCCGCCGGCGGAAGGAGGCCTTCGAAGTCCTTCGGCTGTGCGGGGGCGGGGGCGGGCGTCGGCGCGGGCAGCGGCTCGGACGGGGCGGGCCCCGGCGGCGGCTGGGACGGCGCCGGCATGGAGAACACCCGGGAGTGATCGGACGAGGCGTCCGTCTGCCGGGTCGTGCTCTCCGGGCTCGGGTAGTGCTCGTCCACCCGGGTGGTGTCGGTGATGGTGGCCTCGAAGTGGATGCGCCGGATCAGCTGCACGAGGCTGACCGCGGTGGGCCGTTCGGCCGGGTTGCGGGCCATGGCCGAGCGCAGCACCGGCAGCAGCGGCTCGGGCACCCCGTCCAGGTCGGGCGTGCCCTGCATGATCCGGTAGAAGATCGCCTCGAAGGTGCCGGAGCCGAACGGCGGCCGTCCGGTGGCGGCGAAGGCGACCGTCCCGCCCCAGGCGTGCACGTCGGACGCGGGTCCGGCGTCCTCCCCCTCGATGATCTCCGGGGCGAGGTAGCCGGGCGTGCCGATCACCATGCCGGTGGCGGTCAGCCGGGTGGCGTCGGCGGCCTGCGCGATGCCGAAGTCGATCACGATGGGCTCGTCGTCGACGAGCATGACGTTGGCCGGCTTGAGGTCGCGGTGCACGATCCCGGCGCCGTGGATGGCCGACAGCGCCGAGGCCAGGCCGACCGCCAGCCGCTGCAGGGCCTGCCCGTAGCGGGGCCCCTCCTCCTCGACGGTCTCTTCGAGGGTGCGGCCCGGGACGTACTGGGTGACGATGTACGGCTGGTCCGCGGTGACGTCGGCGTCGAGGATCTCCGCGACGTGCGGGCTGTGCACCCGCCGCATCGAGTCGACCTCGCGCGCCAGCCGCCGTCGGGCGGTGGCGTCCCCCGCCACAGCGGGACGCAGCACCTTGATGGCCACCTTGCGCCCCTCGGGGTCGGCGGCGAGGTACACCACGCCCATGCCGCCTTCCCCCAGTGTCTGGAGTACGCGGTATTGGCCTATTTGGTCCCCGGACGTGACAACCCCCTTCATCGCTGACGAAACCCTACCCTCACCCATCCCGGAGGCAGGATCCATCGGAACGGCACCTCTGGCTGACGTGTCCTCACTCGCCTGTCCTCCCCGCCCGTCCTCATGCCGCCGCGCACCGCCCGCGTCCGGGCGCGCCCATGCCCGCGGGTGCCAGCGCCCCCGCGAACCACCGCGCGGACGGCCGCCGCCGCGGTTCGCGGTCCAGCCCCAGCCGCAGCAGCCCGGCCAGGGGCTCCTCGACGCCCTCCAGGTCGGCCGTCCCGCTCACGATGCGGAGGCAGACGCCCTCCAGGGGTCCCCGGCCGAACGGCGGCCGCCCCGTCGCGGCGAACGCGATCGTGGCGGCCCACGCGAACACGTCGGACGCGGCGGTGGCGGGCCCGCCCTCGATCACCTCGGGCGCCAGGTACGCGGGGGTGCCGACGACCATGCCGGGGCGGGTCGTCTGCGCCTCGGCGGCGTCGTGGGCGAGGCCGAAGTCGATGAGCGCGGGACGCTCGCCGTGCACCATGACGTTGCCCGGGGAGACGTCGCGGTGCAGCACCCCGGCGTCGTGCACCGCCGCCACGGCCAGCGCCAGCCGCCGGGCCAGCCGCCGCAGGCGGTCGGGGCGCGGCGGCCCGTGGCCCGCCACCAGCTCGCTCAACGGGCAGCCCGGGGCGTAGGCCATGACCAGGTACGGCGGGTCGGCGTCCGCCCGGCCGTCCAGCAGGCGCGGCACGTAGGGGCTGCGCACCCGCCGCTGCGCGGCGATCTCCCGGGCCAGGCGGCGCCGCGCCGCCGGGTCGGCCGCGATCTCCGGGCGCAGCCGCTTGACCACGACCTCGCGCCCGAAGGCGTCGATCGCCGAATGCACCACGGCGGTGCCGCCCCGGCCGATCTCGCCCAACAGCCGGTGCGCGCCGAGTCGCGGTGGCGTCCCCATACCCGTTGTGACGTCGGGAACGGGGCGGACGTTCCTCACCGGACAGGAGGGGGAACCACGATCGGCCGCTTCTTGCCGCCCACTTGGCGCGACACGCCGTGCCGCCGCCCCGAACGCTTCGTGCCGGGTGCGCCACCCGAAGCAGATCAGCGCGTCTCGGCGGCCTGGCGCCACATGCGGTTGGCCGCCGCCCGCAGAAGCGAACGCGGCATGACCTTCAACGCGGGCAGCGCCGCCTTGTACTGCGCCCCCGGCACGCACAGCGCACGCCCCGCGGCCACCGCGTCCAGTCCCGCGCGGGCCACGTCCTCGCGGCGCAGCCACAGCAGGTTGGGCTCCCGGGTCTCGTCGGTGCGGGTGAACCCGGGGCACAGCGCCGTCACGTGCACGCCCGTCCCGGCGAGCTCTGCGTGCAGGCTTTCGGAGAACGCCGCCACGAAGCTCTTGGTGGCGCCGTAGACGGCGCTGCCGGGCGACGGGGCGAACCCCGCCATGGACGCGACGTTCAGCACTCCGCCCCGGCCCCGCTCGATCATCCCGGGCAGCGCGGCGTGGGTGAGCCGCATCAGCGCGACCACGTTCAGCTCCACCTGGTCGAGCTGGTCGCCCAGCGGCTGCTCGGCGAACGCCCCGAACGCGCCGTACCCGGCGTTGTTGACCAGCAGCTCCACCGGGTCGGCGCGCAGCCGATGCTCCACCTCGCCGCGCTGCGCCGGGTCGGTGAGGTCGGCGGCCAGCACCTCGACCGCCACGCGGTACCGCTCCACCAGCTCGCGGGCCAGCTCGTCCAGCCGGTCGGCGCAGCGCGCGACGAGCACCAGGTCGGTGCCGCGCCCGGCCAGGAGGCGCGCGAAGCTCTCGCCGATGCCGCTGGACGCGCCGGTGACGAGAGCGGTGCGGTACGCGGTGCGGGAAGAGCCCGGGGGGAAGGGGCTTCGCATGGCGGCCGATCGTATCCGTTGACAAGCCCTTTGACTGAGGCTGTCACGGACCTGCCGCGGCCATGTGCACCGGCGGGAACGCCGCCGGCCGGGCCCGGGGCGCGGATCAGCGGCCGGTGAAGACGGCCTTGCCCGGGCCCTTCTCGATGAAGCTGCGCATGCCGATCGCCTGGTCCTCGGTGGCGAACAGCGCGGCGAACTGCGTGCGCTCCATCTCCAGGCCGGTCTCCAGGTCGACCTCCAGGCCGGCGTCGATCACCTGCTTGGCGGCGCGCAGCGCCAGCGCCGGGCCGCCGACGAACGTCGACGCCCACTCCCGGGCGGCCGTGTAGACGTCGGCGTCCGGCACGACCCGGTCGACCAGGCCCATGGCGAGGGCCTCGGCCGCGGCGACGTGCCGCCCGGAGAAGATCAGGTCCTTGGCCTTGGCCGGGCCGACCAGCCGGGCCAGCCGCTGGGTGCCGCCCGCGCCCGGGATGATGCCGAGCTGGATCTCGGGGAAGCCGACCTTGGCGCCCTCGCCGGCCACCCGGAAGTCGGCGGCCAGCGCCACCTCGAGGCCGCCGCCGAGCGCGTACCCTGTGATCGCCGCGATGACCGGCTTGGGGATCGCGGCCAGGGCCTTGGTGAAGTCCTGCAGCAGCCGCGACGGCGCGCCGGACATCTCCGCGAACGTCAGCGGCGCCATCTCCTTGATGTCGGCGCCGGCGGCGAACACCCGCTCCCCGCCGTAGATGACCACCGCGGCGACGCTCTCGTCCTGGGTGACCTCCCGCGCCGCCTCGACGAGCTCCCGCTGCATCGGCGCGTTGAGCGCGTTCATCTTCGGCCGGTCCAGCCGGATCGTCCCGATGCCGTCCTCCACCTCGACGCGCACGAACTCGCCCACAACGACCTCCCGTGATCGGACAACGCCCCGAAGCCTAACCATGCCCGTCGGCGGGGCCGCCTCCCGTCCCCCGCATCCGCCGGAAGCGTCGGTCCTCGCTGGTAGCGTCGGGGACGCTCGGCAACCGGCTGTCTCGGGGTTTCACGTTCCATGCTCGTCGCGCACGCCACCTGGCACGGGGGCGCGCTCTGCCTGTGGGCGGAGCGCACCGGCCCGTACGCCGCCCGTCCCGACGCGCGGGATCCCGACGTGCACCCGTTCGCCACCCGCGACTTCACCGGCACCTCCTACGAGCCGCTGGTGAAGGGCGCGTTCCGGGTCGAGCTGACGCTGTCGCTGCCCACGCACGGCGATCACCCGCTGCCGTCCCCGGAGTGCGGCGCCGAGGGCGTCGTCCCGGAGGAGCTGCGGCCCTGGCGGGTGCCCGCGCTGGTGCTGGAGCCGTTCCCGGCGATGACGCTGCTGCAGCTGGCCGAGCACAGCGCCGACGTGGTGCCCGGCAGCGACCTGCGGTTCCTGTGCCTGCTGGCGGACGAGGCGATGCGGCTGGCCGGGCGGGGCCAGGTGCTGCCCGCGCTGGTGCGCGAGGACGGCGACCTGGTCGCGCGGTGGCGCCCCGTCCCGGACGATCCGGCCCGCATCGCCGACCTGGCGCGCGCGATGCCCGCCGCCTGCCGCGCCGCCGACGGCGGGCGCCCCGCCGCGGACGTGCTGCGCGAGGCGCTGTCCGGCCTGGTCGACACGGTGGTGCGGGGCGTGGTGCCGCACCCGCTCCTGCCGCCGCGCCGCGGCAAGGTGCCCGACCGCGTCCCGCTGTCCGAGCGCTGGGTGGAGGCGCTGACCGGCCCCGACCCGCGCGTGGCGCGCGAGCCCGGCGACGACCCCGACGACCTGATCGCCGAGCTGGACGCCTGGGCCGCCGCGTCCCGCCGCCCGGCCGGGCCGCTGCGCGTCTGCTTCCGCCTGATCGAGCCCGGCGCCGCGGAGGACGGCTCCCCCGCGGGCGCCGAACACCCGCGGGACGCCGACGGCGGGCGGGACGACGGCGGACAGGACGACGACGTCTGGCGCGTGGAGTTCGCGCTGCAGGGCACCGAGGACCCCAGCCTGTACGTCCCGGCCGCGACGGTCTGGGCGGGCGAGGCGACGTCGATCGCCGACGCCGAGGAGACGCTGCTCACCGGCCTCGGGCGGGCGCTGCGCCTGTTCCCCGACCTGACGCCCGCGCTCGACTCCCCCACGCCGTCCGAGCTCCTCCTCGACACGGCGGGCGCGTTCCGCTTCCTGCGGCAGGCGGCGCCGATGCTGGCCGCGGCCGGCTTCGGCGTGCTGCTGCCGCAGTGGGCGGGCAAGGCGAAGCTCGGCATGCGGCTCACCACCCGCACGCGGGACGGCGAAGACTCGGGCGCGGCGACGTCGTCGGGGTTCGACCTGCGCAGCCTGGTGGACTTCCAGTGGGACCTGGCCATCGGCGACGAGACCGTCGACGAGGCCGAGCTGGCGGAGCTCGCCCGCCTCAAGACCCCCCTGGTGCGGCTGCGCGGCCAGTGGGTCGAACTGGACGAGCGGCAGCTCCAGGCCGCCCTGGACTTCCTGCGCCGTCCCCGCCGCGGCCGGATGACCGCCGCGGAGGCGATGCGCGCGGTCGTCCACGCCGGCGACGACGCCCTGCCCCTGATCGACGTCGACGCCGACGGCGCGTTCGGCGACCTGCTGTCCGGCGAGGCCGACCGCCGCCTCGCGCCGCTGTCCACCCCCGACGGGCTGTGCGCCGAGCTGCGCCCCTACCAGCGGCGCGGGCTGGCCTGGCTGGTGTTCATGAACGACCTGGGCCTCGGCGCCGTCCTCGCCGACGACATGGGGCTAGGCAAAACGGTCTCGGTGCTGTCCCTGCTAGTGCATGAGCGGGAGGAGGTGCGGGGGGACGGCCCGCCGGGGCCGACTCTGCTGGTGGTGCCGATGTCGCTGGTGGGCAACTGGCAGCGGGAGGCGGCCAGGTTCGCGCCGAAGCTGCGCGTGTACGTGCACCACGGCACGGGGCGGCACCGCGACGACGATCTCGTCCGGGCGGCGGCGCAGGCGGATCTGGTCGTCACCACCTACGGCACGGCGGCCCGCGACGCGGCGATGCTGGCGCGCGTCGCCTGGGAGCGGGTGGTGTGCGACGAGGCGCAGGCGTTGAAGAACAGCGGCACCCGGCAGGCCCGCGCCATCCGCGGCATCCCGGCGCGCACGCGGATCGCGCTCACCGGCACGCCGGTGGAGAACCACCTGACGGAGCTGTGGTCGATCATGGAGTTCGCCAATCCGGGGCTGCTGGGGCCGCGGGCGGCGTTCCGGGAGCGGTTCGCGATCCCGATCGAGCGGGACGGGGACGAGGCCGCGGCCCAGGCGCTGCGGCGCGCCACCCGGCCGTTCGTGCTGCGCCGCCTCAAGACCGACAAGGCGATCATCTCCGACCTGCCGGAGAAGCAGGAGATCAAGGTCTACTGCAACCTGACCGCCGAGCAGGCGTCGCTGTACCAGGCCACCCTCGACGACATGCTGCAGCGCATCGCCGAAAGCGACGAGGACAAGCGGCGGGGCCTGGTGCTGGCGACGATGGCCCGGCTCAAGCAGGTGTGCAACCATCCGGCGCAGCTGCTCAAGGACGGGTCGCGGCTGCCGGGCCGCTCGGGCAAGCTCGAGCGGCTGGAGGAGATCTGCGCGCAGGTGGTCGAGCAGGGCGAGAAGGCGCTGGTGTTCACCCAGTACGCCGAGTTCGGGGCGATGCTGCGGCCGTATCTGGCGGCGCGGCTGGAGCGGCCGGTGCTGTGGCTGCACGGCGGCACGTCCCGGCGGCAGCGGGACGAGCTGGTGCGGCGCTTCCAGGAGGACGACGAGCCCGCGGTGTTCCTGCTGTCGCTGAAGGCGGCGGGGACCGGGCTGACGCTGACGGCCGCCAACCACGTGGTGCACGTCGACCGGTGGTGGAACCCGGCCGTCGAGGACCAGGCCACCGACCGCGCCTTCCGCATCGGCCAGACCAAGAACGTGCAGGTCCGCAAGCTCATCTGCGTCGGCACCCTGGAGGAGCGGATCGACGAGATGATCGACCGCAAGAAGGCGCTGGCCGAGTCGGTGGTCGGCGCCGGCGAGGACTGGCTGACCGAGCTGTCGGTCGCCGAGCTGCGCGAAGTGCTGCGCCTGTCCCCCGAGGCGGTGAGCGACTGATGAGCGGGTTCGCCGAGTACCGCCCCCCGATCCCGGTGGAGGGCGGCATCCGCGCCCGCACCCGCCGCGGCTCGATCGGCGCGCGGTGGTGGTCGCGGCGGTTCATCGACCTGATCGAGGCGTCCGGCGACACGGGACGGCTCCAGCGCGGCCGCGCCTACGCCCGCCGGGGGCAGGTGATCGACCTCAAGGTGGCGCCGTTCGAGGTGACGGCGCGCGTGCAGGGCTCGGTGGAGGAGCCGTACGAGGTGGCCGTCGGCATCGACGCCCTGACGGAGGCCGAGTGGCGGGCGGTGGAGGCGGAGCTGGCGTCCCGGGCGGTGTTCCGGGCGCGGCTGCTGGCCGGGGAGATGCCGCCGGAGATCGAGGACGTGCTGGCCGGGCTGGGGCTGTCGCTGTTCCCCGAGTCGGCGGCCGACCTGCACCTGATGTGCACCTGCCCGGATTACGGCGACCCCTGCAAGCACGCCGCCGCGGTGCTCTACCTGCTCGCCGAGGCGTTCGACGACGACCCGTTCCTGGTGCTGCAGTGGAACGGCCGCACCAAGGAGCAGCTGCTCACGGCGCTGCGGCGGCTCCCGGCCGCGGGCCCCGACCCGCTGGACGCGGACGGCCCGACCGAGGAGCCGCTGTCGCCGTCCGGCTTCTGGACGGCGCCGACGGGGCTGGCCCGCCTGCGCGAGCGTCCGCCGGCCCCGCCCGTACCCCCGGGGTTCATCCTGCGCGTGGCCGCTCCGCCGCCGGTGCGGATCCGGCGCCGCGATCTGGCGGACGTCCTCGCGCCCGCCTACGAGGCGCTCGCCTCAGCCGACTTCGACTTCGACGAACGCCGCGACGACTGACCGCGGGGGCGACGCAGGCCGTCCTCGGGTGGGGCGTCTCGCCCTCTAGTGAGGGGGCTCGGCACAGTCGGCGCAGGCCAGGACGGGTGCGCCGTCCGGCAGGTCGCCCAGCCGCACCGTGGGACGGGGCCATCGCTTCTCGCAGACCGCGCAGGCGTGACCGGCGCGCTGCGCTGCCGACAGCGGCGCGGGGTCGAGCAGCACCGCGGAGGGCTCGTGAGGGACGACTGCACCGACGTTCACATAGTCATCACCGAATGAGGCGACATTTCTGTTACGTCGGGGCGCGCTTGTGCTGACCCGGGCGCGGTGACGTCGGCCCCGCGCGCCCGGTCCTCGCGGCCGTCGGTCGCAGATGTCGGTCGCAGCCGTCGGTCGCAGCCGTCAGTCGTAGTGCAGGCCGGTGCAGCCGACCTGCCCGCCGATGGTGGCGCACACGCCGAGCAGGCCGACGATCTCCGCGTAGTCGTCGGTGGTGAACTCGGTGGTGCGCGGGCCCGCGAGCTTGACGCCGGGGATCACCGCGCAGGACTGGGCGATGGACGTCGAACTCCACTCGATGCCCAAGGTGTAGGGGGCGGGCACGGTGTACCGGCGCCAGCGGTCCGGGTCCGCCAGGGCGCGGCGCGCCGCGTCGTAGATCATCTCCTGGGCGCGGGCGGGCGGCACCAGTTCGGCGGCGTACCGGTCGCAGCCCTTCTTCACCGCGACCGTCGTCACGTCCCCGAGCACGTCGCGGGCCTCCTGGCAGGCGGCCTCGTCCCCGGTGACGAGCCCGACGGGCACGCCCAGGGTGCCCGCGTAGGCGGCCATCAGCCGGATCTCCCCCGCCACCTCGCCGTTGAGGTAGGCGTTGTGGATCTCGCGGCCCATCCAGGTGTGGTTGAGCACGCCGCGCGGCGCTCCGGCGCGGGCGTGGTAGCCGACGTACAGCGCCACGTCGAACGTGGCGTCCAGCCCTTCGGCCATGCGCATCGGCTTGTACGGGCCGCGCACGAGGGTGCAGCGCCGGTCGATGAGGTCGGCGCGCAGGTTGCGGCCCATGCCGTGCGCGTCGGTGACCACCACGGTGTCGGCGCCGGCGTCGAACGCCGCGCGGACGGCGGCGTCGGCGTCGGCGGTCATCAGCTCGCAGCCGCGTTCGTAGCCGCGGCCGGGGGCGCGCATCTCCTCGGGGTCGGTCAGACCGGAGACGCCCTCCATGTCGACCGAGACGAACACCTTCATGAGCCCTCCACCTTTCCGCCCCCTCATGGTGCCCCGGCGGCGCCGCCCGCCGCGACCGCCCGCACGGTCAGGACGCGGGGGAACGGCCGGCGGGCAGCGGCAGCCGGGCCCGCACGCGGAAGCCGCCGCCGGGGCGGCGCCGCGCGGTCAGCTCGCCGCCCAGGGCCCGCGCCCGGTCCCGCATGCCGTCGATGCCGGTGCCGCCGCCCGGCGACGGGTTCGCGGCGGCGGGGCCGTCGTCCTCGATCTCCAGCTCCAGCGCGTCGTCGCGGTAGCGGACGCGCACCCGCGCGGACGCGGCGTCGGAGTGGCGCGTGACGTTGGTGAGGGACTCCTGGACGATCCGGTAGGCGGCCAGGTCCGCCTCGGGCGGCAGCGGCCGCTCCGCGCCCTCGACGCGGACGTGCACGGCCAGCCCGGCCGCCGCGGCGCGTCCGGTCAGCTCCTCCAGGCGGGCCAGACCGGGCGCGGCGGGCGCCGCGCCCGCGTCCCGGCCGGTCTCGTCGACCTGGCGCAGCACCCCCAGGACGGCGCGCATCTCGCGCAGCGCGTCCTTGCTGGCCTGCCGGATCGCGGTGAGCGCGGCCTCGGCGCCGCCCGGGTCGCGCTGCAGGCCGTGCAGCGCCGCGTTGGCCTGCACGTTGATCAGCGAGATGCTGTGGCCGAGCACGTCGTGCAGCTCGCGGGCGATGCGCAGCCGCTCCTCGGTGGCGCGGCGGCGGGCCTCCTCCTCGCGGCCGCGCTCGGCGGCCAGCGCGCGGCGCTCGGCCTCGCGCAGGTAGGCGCGGCGGTTGCGCACCACGCCGCCGACCGCGATGACCGCGACGAACCAGCCCGCCAGCATCCACATCGCCGCGTCCTGCAGGTGGTTGACGGTGCTGGTGAGCTCGCCGAGGGCGACCAGGCCCATGGCCACGAGGCCGATCAGCACCGCGACGGCCAGGGGGCCCTCCGCGGCGACGGTGTAGAGCGCGACCACGAAGGTCAGCAGCAGCGGCCCGTCCGGCTCGGTCTTGGGGAAGTAGACCAGGCAGGCGAGCAGCGTCACCACGGCCACGGTCACGGGGCGGACGCGCCGCCAGTACAGCGCCCCGCACGCGATCATCATGAGCGGCCAGCCGAGCCAGGGGATCGGGCCGAGCCCGGCGCCGTGGGCCAGCTCGATGAGGACGACCGCGGCCGTCACGGCGAACAGGCCGGCGGCCAGCGCCGCGTCGGCGCGGCGGCCCCGCAGCGGCCACGCCCACCGCTCGGCGCGTTCGGGGGACGGCACGGCGGACGGCACGGGCCCATCCTGTCGCCCATCCTGTCGGCGCCCGCGCAGTCGACCGATTCTCTGGACTGTTCCCCTCATCACGCCTCTTGCACGATATGCCGTGTTCGCGGGGCGCCGTCCCCCGCCTCGCGGTCCTCAGAGCGACGCGGTGACGCGGCGGGCGGCGGCGACCGCGTCGCGCTCCACGGAGGCGGCGTCCTTGGCGGCCGAGGCGTACCGCACGGTGACGCGCAGGGCGCCGCGCCGCACCAGCACGGTCGTCTCGGGCAGCACGCCCCTGTCGGTGGCCGCGCACGCCACGTCCCCGAGTCCGGGCGGGCGCCCCACGGGCCCGAGCCCCGCCAGCGACGCGCATCCGCGGCGGTGGTCGGCCTCGGCCCTGCCGGACGACCACGCCTTCTCCACCATGACCTCCAGCCGCGCGGGACGGGGCGGCTCGGCCATCGCCCCGCACTCGGCCGACGTGCGGCCTCCGTCGTTGCGCACCACCGTGCCGCCGGGGACCAGCGCGTGGACGGACGCCGGCCGGCAGGGGGCGGGCAGGGTCCGCGGCTCCCCCAGCGGCAGCAGGCCGGAGATCTGCCCGACGATGACCGTCAGGGCGCCGACCGTGACGCCCCCGAACAGCCCCAGGACGATCCGTCCGGTCTGCGTGGAGGCGAGTTCCCGCAGCGACGCCTGGCTCATCGGGCCGCCTCGAGCACGCTCACCGCCAGCCGCCGCAGCGGTTCGCGCCGCCGGGCGGCCTCCCCCGTCCCGACGGCGTTCAGGAGCAGATCGCCGCGCCGGACCAGCAGGCGGTACGCCGGGGTCTCGTCGTCATAGTCCGTCCCCTCGCAGGCCGCGGCCTGGTCCCCGAGGCCGGGGACGACCTGCAGCGCGCAGGGCCGCGACCGTTCGGACAGGGCGGCGTCGAACCTCGAGCGCGCCTCCTCGGTCCCCGGCCGGACCACGATCTTCCGTTTCTTCCCCGGCTCGACGTCCTCGCTGCGGGGGCCGACCCTTTCCAGCCGCAGGGTCAGGGCGCGTTCCGACGCGCCCTTCGGGGCGAGGGCGCAGTCCGCACCGGTCCACCACTCGCTCCCCGGCTCCGCGAGCCGCGACGACGAGAGGACGACGGGGTCGGGCACCACGTCGTCCAGCAGCTCCCTGGCAGCCAGATTGCACGGCGAGCGCACGGCGCGGACGGGGTCGTCCTCCTCCGCGGAGCCGCCGCTCACCGCGTACACGGCCCCGCCGCCCAAGACCAAGCCGACGGCGGTCGCGCCCGCCACCGAACCGACGCGCAGAAAGCTGCCCATAATCCGGGGATTATCGCCGGATTATGGACGCGGCGTCACCGCAATGCGCCGTTGGGTACACGGTTCGGCTCCGGAGGCAGGGCGATGAGGCCCATCTCGGCGCGGTGCGCCAGCAGGCGGTGCCGCGGGACGACGCGGACGCTGTAGCCGAACGCGCCGCTTCTGCGCAGCGGCACCTCGCCGACGTAGCACGCCCGCCCGTCGTCGTCCGGCTCGGCCGGGGCGAGCTCCACGGACGACGGGTCGAGCAGCGTGTCGGACTCGTCGACCCTGCCGTAGACCGCCTCCACCGCCACGTCGGCCGGGTCCAGCCCGGCGAGCTCGACGACGGCGCGCACGGACAGGCGGCCGCCGACGTGCGGGCCCTCCGCCGCGTCCGCCTCCACGCGCTTCACCGCCACCCCCGGCCAGGCCTTGGCGACCCGCTGCTTCCACGCCGCCAGCTCGCGGGCGCCCGCGTACCCGTCGGCGCGCATCGCCCGCGACGCGGCCGCGGCCGGGGTGTACAGCTCGGTGACGTAGTCGCGCAGCATGCGCGAGGCCAGCACCTTCGGGCCGAGGGCGGCGAGGGTGTGCTTGACCATCTCCATCCAGCGGCGCGGCAGGCCGGAGGGGTCCCGGTCGTAGAACAGCACCGCGACCTGGTCCTCGATCAGGTCGTAGAGCGCGGCCGCCTCCAGGGCGTCGCGGCGGTCCGGCTCGTCCAGGCCGTCGGCCGACGGGATCGCCCAGCCGTTGCGGCCGTCGTACCACTCGTCCCACCAGCCGTCCCGGATGGAGAGGTTGAGGCCGCCGTTGAGCGCCGCCTTCATCCCGGACGTGCCGCACGCCTCCAGCGGCCGCAGCGGGTTGTTCATCCACACGTCGCAGCCCTGCACCAGCAGCCGCCCGAGCGCCATGTCGTAGTCGGGCAGGAACACGATGCGGTGCCGCACGTCCTCGCCGTCGGCGAACCGCACCATCTCCTGGATGAGCCGCTTGCCGCCCTCGTCGGCGGGGTGCGCCTTCCCCGCGATGACGATCTGCACGGGCCGTTCGGGGTGCAGCAGGAGCGCGCGCAGCCGCTCGGGGTCGCGCAGCATCAACGTGAGCCTCTTGTAGGACGGGACGCGGCGGGCGAACCCGATCGTCAGCACGTCGGGGTCGAGCGCCTCGTCGATCCAGGCCGTCTCGGCCTCGCCGGCGCCGCGCGACCGCCACGACGCGCGCAGCCTGCGGCGCGCCTCCGCGACGAGCCGTCCGCGCAGGGCGCGGCGCACCCGCCACAGCTCGAGGTCGGGCAGGTGCCGCAGCCGCTCCCAGCCCTTGCCGGCCTCCACCACCGACGGCGCCTCGCGCGCGACCAGGTCCAGGATCTCGCGGGCCACCCAGGTCTCCGCGTGCACGCCGTTGGTGATCGCGCCGACCGGGACGTCGGCGGTGTCGAAGCCTCCCCACAGGCCGCCGAACATCTCCCGGCTGACCAGGCCGTGCAGCCGGCTGACGCCGTTGACCCGCTGCGCCAGCCGCATGCCCATGACCGCCATGTTGAACACGGCGGGGTCGCCGTCGGGGTAGGTCTCGGCGCCCAGGTCCAGCACGCGTTCCAGCGGGACGTCGCGGTTCTCGGCGTCGCCGCCGAAGTGGCGTTCGACGAGCTCCCGCGGGAACCGGTCGATGCCCGCGGAGACCGGAGTGTGGGTGGTGAACACCGTGCCGGCGCGCACCGCCTCCAACGCCTCGTCGAACGTCAGCCCCTGTTCCGCCACCAGCTCGCGGATGCGTTCCAGGCCGAGGAACCCGGCGTGGCCCTCGTTGGTGTGGAACACCTCCGGCGCCGGGTGCCCGGTGATGCGGCAGTACGCGCGGATGGCGCGCACGCCGCCGATCCCCAGCAGCATCTCCTGCAGCAGCCGGTGGTCGCCGCCTCCCCCGTACAGCCGGTCGGTGACGTCGCGGGCGGCCCGGTCGTTGTCGTCGACGTCGGAGTCCAGCAGCAGCTGCGGGACCCGGCCGACGCGCGCCAGCCACACCTGCGCGTGCAGGCGCCGCCCCTGCGGGAGCCCGATGGTGACGCGCACCGGTGCGCCGTCGGTCTCGCGCAGCAGTGTCAGCGGCAGCCCGTCGGGGTCGATCGGCGGATAGCGCTCCAGCTGCCGGCCGTCGCGCGACAGCGACTGGGCGAAGTAGCCGTGCCGGTACAGCAGGCCCACGGCGATGATCGGCACGCCCAGGTCGCTGGCGCTCTTGAGGTGGTCGCCCGCCAGGATGCCCAGCCCGCCGGAGTACTGCGGCAGCGCCGCGGTGATCCCGTACTCGGGCGAGAAGTACGCGATCGCCCGCGCGGGACCGCCGGAATCGGCGGACGCGCCCAGGGACTGGTACCACCGGGGCGCGGTCAGGTACTCGCGCAGCTCCTCCGCGAGGTCGTCCAGCCGCCGCAGGAACCGCCGGTCGCCGGCCAGCCGCTCCAGCCTCTCCGGGGCGACCTCGCCCAGCAGGCGGACGGGATCGTGCCCGACGGCGTCCCACAGCGCGGGATCCACCGAACGGAACAGGTCCCTGGTCTCGTGGTGCCACGACCAGCGCAGGTTGAGGATCAGCTCCTCCAGCGGCCGGAGCGGCTCCGGCAGGGCGGTGCGCACGGTGAATCGTCGAATTGCCCTCACAAATGGCACGTTAGGCGCCGTCCGCGGCTGCTGGCGACCCCCGCCGCGGGGCCGCCGCCCGGCCGTCGGAGGCCGAATACGCGGGCGGGGCCGCCGGTCGCCGACCCGTACGTTACGGCGCTCCGGCGGCAGGCGCCGGTCGGCGAAGCCCCTCCGTCACACCGGTCCCCTCAGGGCGTTCTTGGAGAAAAGCTTGCTTCGCCGTTGCCCGGAGCTTCCCCCTGGAGAGTCGGAGGAACACCCGACGGTCGATATCCACCGTCCGACACGGCCGACATGTCACTTCATTTCTTTGCGCAAAATTCATGGCGGCCAGAGGTCGATGGCGGGCATGGACGTTTTGGAATTCGCAAACGGGTAGAGGTGGCGCATGCGACGTCCCGACCACGCGGTCCCCGACGCTGTATCCGACGCTGTATCCGACGCTGTATCCGACGCTGTGTCCGACGCTGTGTCCGACGCTGGGTCCGACGCTGGGTCCGACGCTGGGTCCGCCAGATCAGGGGCGGAAGCGTCCGCCCGAGGGGACGCGCCGCGCATCGGACGCATTCCGATCCTGGACGTCGAACCGGTGGTGGGCTGCGGCCGCTGGCCCGCCAAGGCGGTCGTCGGCGAAACGTTCCAGATCACCGCGACCGTGTTCCGCGAAGGGCACGAGATGCTCGGCGCCGAGGCGGTGCTGCGCGACCCCGGCGGCCGGGTGCAGCCGCCGGTCCGCATGGCCGAACTGGCCCCCGGCACCGACCGGATGGGCGCCGAGGTGACACCGACCGAGACCGGGCACTGGCACTTCCGGGTCGAGGCGTGGGGCGACCCCATCGCGCACTGGCGGCACGACGCGGAGATCAAGGTGCCGCGCGGGCAGGACGTGGAGCTGATGCTCCTCGAGGGGGCGCGGCTGTTCGAACGGGCCGCCGACGGGCTGCCGGGCAAGGACCGTCCCGCGTTCGCCCGGCTGGCCCGCACGCTGGCCGACCGCACCGTGGCGCCGACGCGGCGGCTGGAGGCGGCGATCGCGCCGGACGTGCGGGACCTGCTCGACCGCCATCCGCTGCGCGAGCTGCTCACCGTCACCGAGTGGTTCCCGCTGACGGTGCATCGCGAGCGGGCGCTCACCGGGGCGTGGTACGAGTTCTTCCCGCGGTCGGAGGGGGCGTCCTACGACCCCATGGGACGGCGCGGGCCGACGTCGGGAACGTTCCGCACCGCCATGAAGCGGCTCCCCGCGATCGCCGACATGGGCTTCGACGTGGTGTACCTGCCGCCCGTCCACCCCATCGGGCGGACCTTCCGGAAAGGCCCCAACAACACGCTGGAGGCCGGGCCGTACGACCCGGGCTCGCCCTGGGCGATCGGCTCGGAGGAGGGCGGGCACGACGCCGTCCACCCCGACCTCGGCACGATCGACGACTTCGACGCGTTCGTCCGCTACGCCGGCGACCTCGGCCTCGAGGTGGCGCTCGACCTGGCGCTGCAGTGCTCGCCCGACCACCCCTGGGTGCGCGAGCATCCCGAATGGTTCACCGCGCGCGCCGACGGCAGCATCGCCTACGCCGAGAACCCGCCGAAGAAGTACCAGGACATCTATCCCCTGAACTTCGACAACGACCCCGAGGGCATCTACCGGGAGGTGCTGCGCGTCGTCCGGCACTGGATGGACCACGGCGTGCGGATCTTCCGCGTGGACAACCCGCACACCAAGCCGGTGCCGTTCTGGGAGCGGCTGCTCGCCGAGATCGACCGCGACGACCCCGACGTGATCTTCCTGGCCGAGGCGTTCACCCGCCCGGCCATGATGCACGCCCTCGCCAAGATCGGCTTCCACCAGTCCTACACCTACTTCACCTGGAAGAACTCCCAGTGGGAACTGGAGGAGTACTTCCGGGAGCTGAGCGGGGACGCGGCGGCGTACATGCGGCCGAACGTGTTCGTCAACACGCCCGACATCCTCAACGAGTACCTGGTGCACGGCGGGCGGCCCGCGTTCGAGATCCGCGCGATCCTGGCCGCGCTGCTGTCGCCGACCTGGGGCATGTACTCCGGCTACGAGCTGATCGAGAACGTGCCGGTGCGGCCCGGCAGCGAGGAGTACCGCGACTCGGAGAAGTACCAGTACCGGCCGCGCGACTGGGAGGCCGCCGAGCGCGAGGGCCGCAGCATCGCCCCGCTGATCACCCGGCTGAACGCGTTCCGGCGCGCGCATCCGGCGCTGCACCGGCTGCGCAACCTGCGCTTCCACCACGTCGACCAGCCCGAGCTGCTCTGCTTCTCCAAACGCGTGACCGCGGCGGTGCCGACGGCCGACGCGCACGCCGACGACGGGGAGTCGGTGGTCGCGCTCGACGACGTCGTGCTGGCCGTGGTGAACCTCAACCCGCACATGGTGCGCGAGGCGACCGTCCATCTCGACCTGGCCGCGCTGGGCCTTGACCCCGACGCCGAGTTCGTGGTGACCGACGAGCTGTCGGGCGAGTCCTACACCTGGCGGCGGGCCGACTACGTGCGTCTCGACCCGCACATCCAGCCGGCCCACATCTTCACGCTCCGGAGAGACGACAGTTGAGCGACCGCGACACGCCCGCAGCACCCCCGGAAGGCCGTCATCCCGCGGACGCCGCCCGGGCTCCCCGTCCGCCGGGCGGCGCCGCCCCGCCGGACGCGGCCTCCGCGGCGGACGCCCCCGCCGCCGGCGACCCCGGCGGCCGCGCCGATCCCCCCGGACCGGACCGCGACGACCGCGCCGGGGAGGCCGTCCCGGCGGACGCCGTGCCGCGCGAGGAGTCCGTCCCCGAACTCCCGCCCGAGGCGGTGCCGGCGGCGTCCGAGCCGGTGCCCGACGCGTTCAACCCCGAGGTGCCCCGCGACCCGCACTGGTACAAGACGGCGGTCTTCTACGAGGTGCTGGTCCGCGGCTTCAACGACTCCAACAACGACGGCACGGGCGACCTGCGCGGGTTGATCGACAAGCTGGACTACCTGCAATGGCTGGGCATCAACTGCCTGTGGCTGCTGCCGATCTACCGCTCGCCGCTGCGCGACGGCGGTTACGACATCAGCGACTACACCGAGATCCTGCCCGAGTTCGGCGAGCTGGGCGACTTCGTCGAGCTCGTCGAGCAGAGCCACGCCCGCGGCATCCGCGTCATCGCCGACCTGGTCATGAACCACACCAGCGACCAGCACCCCTGGTTCCAGGCCAGCCGCACCGACCCCGACGGGCCCTACGGCGACTTCTACGTCTGGTCCGACACCGACGACGGGTACCCCGACGCCCGGGTCATCTTCGTCGACACCGAAGCGTCGAACTGGACCTACGACACCGTGCGCGGCCAGTACTACTGGCACCGCTTCTTCTCCCACCAGCCGGACCTCAACTACGACAACCCCGCCGTGCAGGAGGCGATGGTGGAGGTCCTGCGCTTCTGGCTCGACCTGGGCATCGACGGGTTCCGCTTGGACGCGGTGCCCTACCTGTACGAGCGCGAGGGCACCAACTGCGAGAACCTGCCCGAGACCCACGCCTATCTCAAACGCATCCGCGCCGAGGTCGACCGGCTCTACCCCGACCGCGTCCTGCTCGCCGAGGCCAACCAGTGGCCCGCCGACGTCGTGCAGTACTTCGGCGACCCGGCCGCCGGCGGCGACGAATGCCACATGGCGTTCCACTTCCCGGTCATGCCGCGCATCTTCATGGCCGTCCGCAGGGAGCAGCGCTACCCCGTCTCCGAGATCATGGCCCAGACCCCCAAGATCCCCGAGAACTGCCAGTGGGGCATCTTCCTGCGCAACCACGACGAGCTGACCCTGGAGATGGTCACCGACGAAGAGCGCGACTACATGTACGCCGAGTACGCCAAGGACCCGCGCATGAAGGCGAACATCGGCATCCGCCGCCGGCTGGCCCCGCTGCTCGACAACGACCGCAACCAGCTCGAGCTGTTCACCGCCCTGCTGCTGTCGCTGCCCGGGTCCCCCGTCCTGTATTACGGCGACGAGATCGGCATGGGCGACAACATCTGGCTCGGCGACCGCGACGCCGTCCGCACCCCCATGCAGTGGACCCCCGACCGCAACGCCGGGTTCTCCCGCTGCGACCCCGCCCGCCTCTACCTCCCCGTCATCATGGACCCGATCTACGGGTACCAGGCGGTCAACGTCGAGGCGCAGCAGAACAACCGCGGCTCGCTGCTGCACTGGACGCGGAAGATGATCGAAATCCGCCAGCGCCACCCGGTCTTCGGCGTCGGGTCCTATGTGGAACTGACGGCGTCCAACCCCAGCGTGCTCGCGTTCGTCCGCGAGATCGGCGAAGGCGTCTCCTCGGTCTGGAACACCGTGACCGGCGAGCGCGGCGTGCGGCGCGCCGGCGTCGACCGGGTGCTGTGCGTCAACAACCTCTCGCGGTTCCCCCAGCCCGTCGAGCTCGACCTGCGCCGCTTCCGCGGCTCCACGCCCATCGAATGCATGGGCGGCGTGCGGTTCCCGGCCATCGGGGAACTGCCGTACCTGCTCACCCTCCCCGGGCACGGCTTCTACTGGTTCCTGCTGCCAGAGCCCGGGGCCGCCGAGGAGGAGGCGATGTGACCATGCGACCGCCCGACGACGTGCTGGCCGACCTGCTGGCGGGCTGGCTGCCGCGGCAGCGGTGGTTCGCCGGCAAGGACCGCGCCATCGGCGAGATCGCCATCGGCGCCGCCACCGAGCTGCACCGCGGCCCGCCGACGGGCGGCGCCCTGGACGAGCCGGAGCTGCACCACGTGATCGCCGCGGTGCGGCAGAGCGAAGGCTGGGACCACTACCAGCTGCTGCTCGGGGTCCGGCGCGAGCTCCCGGAGCGGCTGCACTACGGGGAGATCGGCAACTTCGCCGCCGGATTCGCCGACGACGCGGGCCATCCGGCGTCGGCCCACGTGTACGACGCGGTGCACGACGTCGAGCTGACCCGGGTGCTGCTGGACAACATGGCGGCCGAGGCGACCGTCGGCCCGCTGCGGTTCCACCGGGCGCTCGGCGCCGAGGTGGAGACGGGGCTGGAGAGCGTGCCGAGCTCCGCCGAGCAGAGCAACACCTCGCTGATCTTCGGCGACGTCTACATCTGCAAGCTGTTCCGGCGGCTGTCGCCGGGCCTCAACCCGGACCTGGAGGTCAACCTGGCCCTGACGCGGGCGGGCTGCCCGCACGTGCCCGGGGTGTGCGGCTGGATCGACCTCGACCCGGCCGCCGCGCCCGCCCTGGCCGCCGGACCGGCGGCGGACGAGCCGGGCGCCGCGGAGCCGGCCACGCTGGCGATGATGTCGCGGTTCCTGCGCAGCGGCACCGACGGCTGGCACATGGCGATCACCAGCGTGCGCGACTGGTTCGCCTACGCTCCCACGGTGTGCGACGCCGCCCCGTCGACCGACGAGGACGCGGCCGCCGCCGGCGGCGACTTCGCCGCCGAGGCCGAGCGGCTCGGCGGCGCCACCGCGGCCGTCCACCGCGATCTGGCCGCCGCGTTCGGCGTGACCGAGGTGCCGGCGCGGCACGCGCGCCAGATGGCCGCGCACATGCACCGGCAGCTCGACGAGGCGATCGAGGCCGTCCCCGCGCTGGCCATGTACGAGACCGCGATCCGGGACGCGTTCGACGCGCTGGCGCGGTCGGACGCGCCGCTGACGTTCCAGCGCGTGCACGGCGACTACCACCTGGGCCAGGTGATGCGCACCGACACCGGCTGGGTCGTGCTGGACTTCGAGGGCGAGCCGGCCCGCCCGCCCGGCGAGCGGCGCGCCCTCGCCCACCCGCTGCGCGACGTGGCGGGGATGCTGCGGTCCTTCGAGTACGCGGCGCGGTTCCTGATCGCCGACCAGAGCCTGCCCTCGGACACCGCGGTCAGGCTGGAGACGCGGGCGCACACGTGGGCGGCGCGCAACCGGGAGGCGTTCTGCCGGGGCTACGCGGCCGCGGGCGGCCCGGATCCGAAGGCGCACCCGGTGCTGATGCGGGCGTTCGAGTTCGACAAGGCGGTGTACGAGATCAACTACGAGGCGCGCAACCGCCCGTCCTGGCTGCCGGTGCCGCTGCGCTCGCTGTCGCACCTGGCGCCCTGACGCCGACGCCCTGCACGGCCTGCACGTCGGCGGCGTCCCGCGGGTGCGCCGCCCGTGACGGCGCGGCGGCGCGCTAAAGGTCGATGGCGTAGTCGAGGACGACCCGGTCGGCCGGGATGACGATGTCGCGGCACACCTCCATGACCTGCGGCCCCGACAGCATCCGCCGGGTGATGGCCACCACGGGGACCCCGGCGGCCATGCGCAGCGTCTCGGTCTCCTCCGGCGTGGGCATGCGGGCCCGCACCGCCTCCTCCACCCGCGTCGGCGGATGCCCGAGGTAGCTGAGCTGGGCCAGGGTGCCGCCGGGCCACGGCTCGCGGTCGGGGTCGGCGACGGGGGTGCCGCCCACCAGGTCCCACGGCAGGTAGTTCACCGAGATCTGCTGCGGCTCCTCGCGGGCGTAGAACACGAAGCGGCGGCGCAGCAGCTCGGTGCCGACCGGCAGCTCGAACAGCCCCGCCAGCTCGGGGTCGGCGCGGGTGCGGGCGAACCGCCGGTCCAGGCGGTACTCGTCCCAGCCGATGCGCTGGTCGTGGGTGAAGGTCGTCGTGGGCGGCCCGGCCGCCGGGCCGGCCGGCACGCGGGCGACCGCGCGGTAGCGGTCCATGGCGACCCGGCGCACCCGGGGCCGCGCGCGCACGACGGTGCCGCCGCCCCGCCGGGTCTCGACCAGCCCCTCGCCCCGCAGCAGGGCGATCGCCTGGCGGACCACGATCTCCGAGACGCCGTGCGCGGCGCGCAGCTGCGCGATCGTCGGCAGCCTCGACCCCGGCGGGTAGCCGCCGTCCCGGATCCGGTCGCGCAGGGTGTCGGCTATCCGGAGGTAGGCCGGACGGTCCGGCACCGCTATCACCTCTCCTCATCCGAGCCCGCCGCCGACCGCCGCGCACGGCGGGCGCGCCGGAGTCCCGGCCGGTCGCGGCCCGGCCGCCCCGCCCCTCCCCGCTATCCGCAGGGAGACGGTCCGCTTACGCACAGCTTGACACCTCTTCTGCTGAGTAGACTTTTGTATACAGAACATCACTCCTGGGGAAAGGACGACCTTGATGGGCGACTTCGATGAGCTGAAGGCGGCCATTGAGGCGGAATTTCCCGGATGGCTGGTCTGGCGCAGCGACGCGGGGCGCTGGTACGCCACGCGCAGCGGCGACCTCACCGACGCCCAGCTGCAGGCGGGATACGCGATGACGGTGGCGGCCGACGACCCGGACGGCCTCCGCCGACTGCTGCGCGACCAGTCGCACCGGGACCCCGGGGAGATCTGAGCGGAACCGACCGTGGCGACAGATACTTCTGTCGCCGAAGTTATGTCGGGGACGCGGCCCTCCGGTGATCCGTGACCGCGGCCGTCGGGCCGGGGCCGACGTGCGGCCGTCACCGGGGGCGGACGGACGTGACCGCACGGTCGGCACATGACCACATCGGCGCGACCCCCAACGAACAGGTGTGCCGCCGTGCGGTCGCACACGCGGCCGTCCTTTTTCGGCCGCCGACCTCGCCGTCGGCGGACGGAGTGCAATCGGCGGGTGAAGGACGCCGCCTCGGGGGCAGTCCTACGGTGTGGACGACCCTGCACGGAGGAGGCCCTGAGCCCATGGCACGGGTGACGCGCGCGGAGATCGACAGGCTGGTCGGCGGCGACCATCATGATCCGCACAGCGTCCTCGGCGCGCATCCTTGGCGCGACGGGGTCACCGTGCGGGCGCTGCGCCCCCTGGCCGAACGCGTCGAGGTCGTCCTCCCCGACGGCGCCCGGTACCGGATGCGCCACCACCACGAGGGCGTCTTCACGGTCACGCTGCCGCCCGAGGCGTCGCTGTCCGGCAGGGACGACGAGGCGCCGCAGGCGGTCCCCGACTACCGGCTGGCGGTGACCTACCGCGACGGCGTCGAGCTGATCCAGGACGACCCGTACCGGCACCTGCCCACCCTCGGCGAACTCGATCTGCATCTGATCGGCGAGGGGCGGCACGAGGAGCTGTGGCGGGCGCTGGGCGCGCGCGTCCGCACCTACACCTCGGCGTTCGGCCCGGTCGCCGGCACGTCCTTCGCGGCGTGGGCGCCCAACGCCAGGGGCGTGCGCGTCATCGGGGACTTCAACCACTGGGACGGACGCGCGCACCCCATGCGCTCACTCGGCTCGACCGGGGTGTGGGAGCTGTACATCCCTGGTGTGGGCGACGGCACCGTCTACAAGTACGAGATCCTGGGCGCCGACGGGCAGTGGCACGCCAAGGCGGACCCCATGGCAAGGGCGACCGAGCATCCCCCGGCGACCGGGTCCCGCGTGTTCACCTCGTCCTATGAATGGGGCGACGGCGAGTGGATGGCCCGCCGCAAGGACCGCTCCTGGGTGAACGAGCCGATGAGCGTGTACGAGGTGCACCTCGGCTCGTGGCGGCCCGGCCTGAGTTACAGCGAGCTGGCTGAGGAGCTCACCGCCTACGTCACGGAGATGGGCTTCACGCACGTGGAGTTCATGCCGGTGGCCGAGCACCCCTACGGCCCGTCATGGGGGTACCAGGTCACGTCGTACTACGCGCCGAGTGCGCGCTTCGGCGACCCCGACGAGTTCCGTCACCTCGTGGACAGGCTGCACCAGGCGGGCGTCGGCGTCATCGTCGACTGGGTGCCCGCGCACTTCCCCCGCGACGAGTGGGCGCTGGCGAGGTTCGACGGCACGGCCCTGTACGAGCACGCGGATCCCCGGCGGGGCGAACACCCCGACTGGGGCACCCTGGTGTTCGACTACGGCCGCGCCGAGGTGCGCAACTTCCTGGTGGCGAACGCCTGCTACTGGATGGAGGAGTTCCACGTCGACGGCCTTCGGGTGGACGCGGTGGCGTCCATGCTCTACCTGGACTACTCACGGGGCGAGGGCGAGTGGACGCCCAACGTCTACGGCGGCCGGGAGAACCTGGAGGCCATCTCGTTCCTGCAGGAGATGAACGCCACCGTCTACAAGCGCTACCCCGGCGTCATGACGATCGCCGAGGAGTCCACGGCCTGGCCCGGCGTCACCCACCCCACCCACCTCGGCGGCCTCGGGTTCGGGTTCAAGTGGAACATGGGCTGGATGCACGACACGCTGACGTACATCCGGCACGAGCCGATCTTCCGCGGCTACCACCACGGCGACATCACCTTCTCCATGGTGTACGCGTTCTCGGAGAACTACGTGCTGCCGCTGTCGCACGACGAGGTGGTGCACGGCAAGGGGTCGCTGCTCGGCAAGATGCCCGGCGACACCTGGCAGAAGTTCGCGGGGCTGCGCGCGCTGCTGGCGTACATGTGGTCGCACCCGGGCAAGCAGCTGCTGTTCATGGGCGGGGAGTTCGGGCAGGGCGCCGAGTGGTCCGAGTCGCGCGCGCTGGACTGGTGGCTGCTGGACAACGCCGTCGAGGGCGCCGACCACCTGGGCGTGCAGCGGCTCGTCCGCGACCTCAACCGCGTCTACCGCGACCAGCCCGCCCTGTGGACGCTGGACAACGATCCCGACGGGTTCCGCTGGATCGACGCCAACGACGCCACCGGGAACTGCCTGTCGTACCTGCGCCACGCGGTGCCGCCGGACGCCCTGGCCGACGCCGCCTCCGGCGGGCGGCCGCCCGTCGTCGCGTGCGTGATCAACTTCTCGGGCGTCCCGCACGAGGACTACCGGCTCGGCCTGCCGATCGCGGGCGGCTGGCGCGAGGTCGTCAACACCGACGCCTACGAGTACGGCGGCAGCGGCGTGGGCAACCTGGGCCGCGTGGAGGCCGTCGAGCAGCCCTGGCACGCCCAGCCCTGCTCGGCCGCGCTGCGCGTCCCGCCCCTGGGCGCGCTGTGGCTCGTCCCCGAAGGGACGCCGCGGGGAGAGTGATCATCGAGGAGGTCGACCGGGCGCCGGCGGGCCCGTCGACCCACGCGCCCGTTCACCGGGGCGGCAGGCGGGACAGGAGCCAGCGGGGGCCGGCGACGGAGGCGCCGGCGGCGGTGCAGCGGGCGCGCAGCTCGCGGTCGGCGGTGACGACGAGATAGGTGGCGTCGGGCTGCGGGTCGGTGACCAGGTCGACGATGTGGTCGTCGCCGCTGCCGGACGCGGCCTCCACGCGCACCCCGTCGCCGGGCTGCTCGGCGACGCGGCGGGCGGCGCCCTCCACCACCAGCACCACCTCGGGGAAGCAGCGCTCGTAGGGCAGCACCCCGTCGGGAAGGCCGGTGAGCCCCTCGCGCAGCACGGCGAGATCGTCCCGCAGCCGGGCGTTGGCGCCCGCGCGGTCCCTCCACCAGCCGTCGGCGCGGGCGCCCACGACGTTCGCCGCGTCCACCACCAGGACGAGCCGGGTGAGCATCGTGCTCAGCAGGGGCCAGGTGCGGGCGAACGGCTTGAACAGCCGCCTGCTCCCCACCTCCTCGACCGGCACCCAGGCGGCCTTGCGGGTCTCCAGCGACGCGGGGCGCACGTCCAGCAGGCGGTCCGCGGAGGCGATCACGGACGCGAAGTCCCAGGACCCGTGGTCGTCGGTGCGCACGCCGTGGACGCGCACGGCCCGCACGTCCAGCGTGCACTCCTCGGCGGTCTCCCGCAGCGCGGCGGCCACCGGGTCCTCGTGGCTGTGCCGTCCGCCGCCGAACATGCCCCACGTCCCGGCGCCGGGGCACCACCACGCCCGCTGCTGCAGCAGCACGCGCAGCCGCCCGTCGCCGGGGTCGCGGTGGAAAAGCAGCAATCCGGCGGCGCCGAACCGCCCCCAGTGCACATGGCCGAGGTCGCAGCGCGCCCACCCGTTGCCGTCTCCCATGATGGCGACGATATCCGTCCCGGTCCGGCCGTCCAGCCGTCCCGGTCCGGCCGATCGGCTTCAGCGGGGCCGGAGCGCGGAGGTCAGCGCATAGGCTGGGCCCATGGTGGATCCCGGCACAGTCGTCAACCTCGTCAAGCAGGCGCGCGATCGGCGCGTCGCACCGCTGGTCCTGGAGCTCGACCTCACCGACGGGCTGGTCGAGACCGCCCCGGCGGACCCCCTGACCGCCGTCCTGTCGATGCGCCGCCTTCACCTGCGGGACGTGCTGGACGGGCTGCGCCGCGCCCGCGGCGACGAGCGGGTCCGCGCCCTGGTGGTCAAGGTGGCCGGCGGCATCGGCCTGGCCAAGGCGCAGGAGCTGCGCGACGCGGTGCGCGCGCTGCGCGAGGCGGGCAAGCTCACCGTCGCCTGGGCCGAGACGTTCGGGGAGGGCGGCCGCGGCTCGGTGCCGTACTACCTGGCCACCGCGTTCGACCGGATCTACCTGCAGCCGACCGGCGAGGTGGGGCTGACCGGCGTGGCGATGGAGGAGCCGTTCCTGGCCGAGGCCCTGGACAAGGCCGGGATCCAGCCGCGCTTCGCCAAGCGGCACGAGTACAAGACCATGGCCAACACCTTCATGGAGAAGGCCTACACGCCCGAGCACCGCGAGTCGTCCGAGCGGCTGGTCGAATCGATCGGCGAGCAGATCGTCGCCGGGGTCGCCGCCGCCCGCGGCCTGCCGCAGGACAAGGTCCGCGACCTGATCGACCGGGCCCCGCTGCTCGCCGACGAGGCCCTGGAGGCGGGGCTGGTCGACCGGCTCGCCTACCGCGACGAGGTGTACGCCGATCTGCGCGCCGAGGTCGGCGCGCAGGCGCAGCTGCGGTACGTGACGCGCTACAACCGGGCGCAGAGCCTGGCGCGGCGGCTGCCGCAGCCGGGGCGGCAGGACGTCGTCGCGCTGATCAACGGGCAGGGGCCGATCCGGCTGGGCCGCAGCGGGCGCGGCGGCCCGCTGCCCGGCCAGGGCGCGGCCATGGGGTCGGACACGATCGGCGCGGCGTTCCGCGCCGCGGTCAAGGACGAGCGGGTCAAGGCGATCGTGTTCCGCGTCAACAGCCCCGGCGGCTCGGCGGTGGCCTCCGACGCGATCTGGCGCGAGGTGGTGCTGGCGCGCAAGGCGGGCAAGCCGGTGATCGTGTCGATGGGCGACGTGGCCGCGTCCGGCGGCTACTACGTCTCCATGGCCGCCGACACGATCGTGGCGCAGCCCGGCACGATCACCGGGTCGATCGGGGTGGTCGTCGGCAAGGCCGTGGTGAACGGGCTGCTGGACCGGCTCGGCATCGCCATGGGCAGCGTCGCCGAGGGCGCGCACGCCCGCATGTTCAGCTCCACCAAGGACTTCAGCGACTCGGAGTGGGAGCGCGTCAACGCCTCCCTGGACCGCATCTACGAGGTCTTCACCGCCAAGGCGGCCGAGGGCCGCGGGCTGTCCCGCGAACGCGTCCACGAGCTGGCCCGCGGCCGGGTGTGGACGGGCGCCGACGCCAAGGAGCACGGCCTGGTGGACGAGCTGGGCGGCCTCGACCTCGCCCTGGACCTGGCCCGCAAGAAGGCGGGCCTGCCCGAGGACGCCCCGGTGCGCACGTTCCCGCACGTGTCGCCGCTGGAGCGGCTGCGTCCGGCCGAGTCCAGCGAGGACCGCACGGCCGCCGCCGCCCGCCTGGACGGCTGGGGGCCGCTGGCCGGCGCCGCCGCCCGCCTGGGCCTGCCCGCCGCCGGGCCGCTCATCCTCCCCGGCGTCTGGGAGATCCGCTGAGCGGCGAGATGAGCGTCACCGCCGCCGACTTCACCGAGGCCGTCGCGGGCTTCGCCACCGGAGTGGTGGTGCTGACCGTCCGCGACGGCCGCGACGACCTGGGCACCACCGTCACCTCGTTCATGTCGGTGTCGCTGGAGCCGCCGATGGTGCTGGCCGGGGTGGGCGCCGCGTCCTATCTGTGCGAGGTCCTGCGGCGCCGGGACCGGTGGGCCGCGACCGTGCTGAGCGCCGGGCAGCGGGCCCTCGCCGGGCGGTTCGCCGCCGCGGGCCGCCCGAGCGCCCGCATCCTGCTGGCGAGCGAACCGCACCACCGCGGCCCCCATTCGGACGCCCTCATCATCGACGACGGGGTGGCCGCTCTCGAATGTGAGACCCGTCAGCGCATCGAGGCGGGCGACCACGTGCTGTTCGTCGCCGAGGTGCTGTCCGCCGACTACATCGCCCGCCGCCGGAGCCCGCTCATCCGGGTCAACCGCCGCTACCTGGGCTAGCCGCGCTCGGCGAGCCCCTTGGCCGCCGGCTCGGCGCGGACGCCCGTGACCGGCTGCCGGGCATGGTCATGCCGGAACGCGCCGTCCCGCCTTCCACACCGCCGCGACCTGCGGCACCCCTGGGCGGTAGGCCAGGTGGACATGGGACGGGGCGTCCAGGAGCAGCACGTCGGCGCGCGCGCCGGGCGCCAGGCGTCCCACGTCGTCGCGGCGCAGCGCCCGCGCGCCGCCCGCGGTGGCCGCCCACACCGCCTCGGCGGGCGTCATGCGCATGTCGCGGACGGCGAGCGCGATGCAGAACGGCATGCTGGAGGTGTAGCAGGAGCCCGGATTGCAGTCGGTGGCCAACGCCACGGTGGCGCCCGCGTCGATGAGCCGCCGCGCGTCGGGGTAGGGCTGGCGGGTGGAGAAGTCGACGCCGGGCAGCAGCGTCGCGACCGTGGCGGACGACGCGAGCGCGTCGACGTCGGCGTCGGTCAGGTGCGTGCAGTGGTCGGCCGACGCGGCGCCGAGTTCGACGGCGAGCCGCACGCCCGGCCCCGGCCTGAGCTGGTTGGCGTGGACGCGGGGGGTGAGGCCCGCCGCGAGCCCCGCCGTGAGCACCTCCCGGGACTGGTCGGCGTCGAACGCGCCTTCCTCGCAGAAGACGTCCACCCAGCGGGCGTGCGGGGCGCAGGCGGCGAGCATCTCGTTCGTCACCAGCCGCACGTACGCGTCGGGGTCGCCCGCGTACTCCGGCGGGACGACGTGGGCGCCGAGGAAGGTCACCTCGTCGGCGATCTCCGCGGCGATGCGCAGGGACCGCTCCTCCTGCTCCACCGACAGCCCGTACCCGGACTTGCACTCCACGGTGGTGGTGCCCTGCCGCGCCATCTCGTCGACGAGCCGGCGCACGTTGGCCCGCAGCTCGTCGTCGGACGCGGCGCGCGTCCTGGCGACGGTCGTGCGGATGCCGCCCGCCGTGTAGGGCCGGCCGCTCATCCGCGCCGCGAACTCCTCGGCCCGCTCCCCCGCGAACACCAGGTGCGCGTGCGAGTCGACGAATCCGGGCAGGACGGCCCGCCCTCGCGCGTCGTGGCGGTCGTCCGCCGCGGGCGCGCGGTCCGCCGGCCCCACCCAGGCGACCGCGTCGCCGTCGATCACGACGGCCGCGTCCCGGAGCAGTCCCAGCGCGCCCTCGCCGAGACCGGGGTCGTTGGTGACCAGCTCGCCGATGTTCGTGATGACGGTGCTCACGCGGCCAGCATCGCACCCGCGGCGGGACGCGTCCGCGACCGGCTCCGACGATCCGTCTCGGATGCGAGACGGACGGGCGGAAGGTCACCCGGTGACGGCGGCGATGGCCTCGTCGAGGGCGGCGGGGACGTCCTCGACGAGCAGGTGGCGGCCGTCGCGGACGATCTCGCGTCCCGACACGACGACGTGGCGGACGTCGGCGGCGGTGGCGGCGAAGACGGCGGCCTCGGCCAGGTGGTCGCGCCCCGCTCCGGCGGTGCGGGGCGAGTCGAGCGCGACCGTCACCAGGTCGGCGTAGGACCCCGGTTCGAGCCGTCCCGCCTCGGGCCAGCCGAGCGCGTAGTGGCCGCTCCAGGTGGCGGCGGCGAGGAGCGCGCCGGCGGTCCAGTGGCCGCGTTCGCGGGTGCGCAGCCGTTCGTCCAGCTCGACGGCGCGGGCCTCCTCGAACAGGTCGATGACCGCGTGCTGGTCGGAGCCCAGGCAGATCGGGGACCCGGCGGCGGCGAGGTCGCGGGCCGGGCCGATGCCGTCGGCGAGGTCGCGTTCGGTGGTGGGGCACATGCACACGCCGGTCATCGTGGCGCCGAGCAGGCCGATGTCCTCGCCGGTGAGGTGGGTGGCGTGCACGGCGACGGTGCGGGCGCCGAGGGCGCCGCACTCGGCGAGCAGGCGCGTGGGGGTCACGCCGTAGGCCTCCCGGCACGCCTCGTTCTCGGCGGGCTGCTCGGACAGGTGGACGTGCAGCGGCGCCCGGCGCCGCCGCGCCCAGTCGGCGACGGCGCCGATCTGCTCGCGGGGCACGGCGCGGACCGAGTGCACGGCGGCGCCGATCCGGGCGTGCCGGTGGTCGGTCTTGCCGGTGCGGTCGCACAGGTCGTCGACGCGCCGCGCCCAGTCCCCGGCGGTGCCGTCGCCGAAGCGCTTCTGCGGCCCCTGCAGCGGCCGCCCGATGCCGCCGGCCAGGTAGCAGGCGTCGAGGAGGGTGATACGGATGCCGGCGTCGGCCGCCGCCGCGATCAGCGCCTCCCCCATCGCGTTGGGATCGTCGTAGGGTTCGCCGCCGGGGCGGTGGTGCACGTAGTGGAACTCGCCGACGCAGCTCACCCCGGCGAGGGCCATCTCGGCGTACACGGCGGTGGCCAGGGCGCGGTAGGTGTCCGGCTCGAGCCGCTCGGCCACCGCGTACATCTGCTCCCGCCAGGTCCAGAACGTTCCGCGCCCGCTCTGCGCGCGCGACCGGAGGGCCCGGTGGAAGGCGTGGGAGTGGGCGTTGGCCAGGCCCGGGAGGGTGAGGCCGGTCAGGCGCCGGGCGTCCGGCGGGGCCGGGACGCCCGGCGTGACGCGGGCGAACCGCTCGCCGTCGGCCTCGATCAGGACGTCGGCGGCCACGTGGTCGCCGAGCCAGGCGAACTCGGCATGCCATCGCATAACGGAATCCCTACCCGCGGGCGAGGTCGGCCAGTACCGCGGCGAGGGCCTCCACGCCGGCCAGGCAGTCGGCCGTCTCGGCGTGCTCGGCGGGGGCGTGCGACACCCCGGTCGGGTTGCGGACGAACAGCATGGCGGTCGGCAGCCGCGCCGCCAGGACGCCCGCGTCGTGCCCCGCCCCGGTGGGCAGCACCGGCGCCCCGCCGAGGGTCCGGACGATGCGGTCGCGCAGGGCGGTGTCGAAGCCGACCACCTCCGTGTAGGACTCCTCGGACAGGTCCACGGCGACGCCGTGGGAGGAGGCCGCGGCGCGGACGGCCTCGTGGACGTCGGCGACCACGCCGCGGACGGCGTCGTCGGACGGGCCCCGCGCGTCCAGCCAGGCCGCGACCGAGGAGGGGACGGCGTTCACCCCGCCCGGCGTCACGTGCACCTTCCCGACGGTGGCGACGGCGTCGCGGCGCGCGGCGGCCTCGCGCGCGGCCAGCACCATGTGCGCGAACGGCAGCATGGGGTCGCGGCGGTCGGCCAGCCGGGTGGTGCCGGCGTGGTTGCCCTCGCCGGTGAAGTCGAACCGCCACCGGCCGTGCGGGATGATCGCGCTGGCCACGCCGACCGGCTCCTGGAGGGCCCGGCCCTGCTCGACGTGCAGTTCGACGAAGCAGCCGACCCGGCCGAGCAGGTCGTCGTCGGGGCCGATCGCGTCGGGGTCGAGGCCGTCGGCGGCGAGCACGTCCGCGAACGTCCGGCCGTCGCCGTCGCGCAGGGCGCGGGCGCGGGACGGGTCGATGGCGCCGGTGAGCAGGCGCGAGCCCAGGCAGGCGACGCCGAACCGCGCGCCCTCCTCTTCGGCGAACACGGCCACGCCGACCGGGCGGCCGATCCGCTCGCCGCGCGCGCGGAGCAGGTCGATCGCGGCCAGCGCGGACACGACGCCGAGCGGCCCGTCGAACGCGCCGCCGCCCGGCACGGAGTCCAGGTGGCTGCCGGTCAGCACCGCCGGCCCCGCGGCGCCGTCCGGCCGCCACCAGGCGAACAGGTTGCCGTTGCGGTCGCGTTCGACGTCCAGGCCGCGGCGCCGCGCCTCGTCCAGGAACCAGGCCCGGCACTCCAGCTCGGGCGGCGTCCAGGCGAAGCGGCGGTAGCCGCCGCCGTCCGGGTCGCGGCCGATCGGCAGCAGCGCCGCCCACATCTCCTCGAAGCGGGCGGCGGCGTCCGTCGCGGTGTCCAACGCCGTCAGCCCTCGCTCATGGGGATGCGGACGTCGCTCATGGGGATGCGGACGCCGCGTTCGGCGGCGACCTGGCGGGCGCGGTCGTAGCCGGCGTCGGCGTGGCGCATGACGCCGGTGCCGGGGTCGTTGGTGAGGACGCGCTCCAGCTTCCGCGCGGCCAGCTCGGTGCCGTCGGCCACGCACACCTGCCCGGCGTGGACGGACCGGCCGATGCCGACGCCGCCGCCGTGGTGGATGGACACCCAGGTGGCGCCGGAGGAGGTGTTGAGCAGGGCGTTCAGCAGCGGCCAGTCGGCGATCGCGTCGGAGCCGTCGGCCATGCCCTCGGTCTCGCGGTACGGGGAGGCCACCGACCCGCAGTCCAGGTGGTCGCGGCCCAGCACGATCGGCGCGCTGATCTCGCCGCGGGCGACCAGGTCGTTGAACACCGCGCCGGCCTTGTCGCGCTCGCCGTAGCCGAGCCAGCAGATCCGCGACGGCAGGCCCTGGAAGTGGACCTTCTCGCCCGCCATGCGGATCCACCGGGTGAGCGGCTCGTTGTCGGGGAACAGCTCGCAGATCGCCCGGTCGGTGCGGGCGATGTCGCGGGGGTCGCCCGACAGCGCCGCCCACCGGAACGGGCCCTTGCCCTCGCAGAACAGCGGGCGGATGTAGGCGGGCACGAACCCGGGGAACGCGAACGCCCGCTCGTACCCGGCCAGCTTGGCCTCGCCGCGGATGGCGTTGCCGTAGTCGAACACCTCGGCGCCCGCGTCCAGGAAGCCGACCATCGCCTCGACGTGCGCGGCCATCGACTCGCGGGCGCGGGCGATGAACCCCTCGCGGTCCTTGTCGCGCTCGGCGGCCCAGTCCTCGAACGCCACGCCGCGCGGCAGGTACTTCAGCGGGTCGTGGGCGCTGGTCTGGTCGGTGACGACGTCGATCGGCGCGCCGCGGCGCAGCAGCTCCGGGACGACGTCGGCGGCGTTGCCCAGCACGCCGATGGACAGCGGCTCGCGCCGGTCGCGCGCCCGCTCGGCGAGGCGCAGCGCCTCGTCGAGGTCGTCCACCCGCATGTCGCAGTAGCGGTGCGCCACGCGCCGGTCGATGCGGGACGGGTCGCACTCGACGCAGATCGCCACGCCGCCGTTCATGGTGACGGCCAGCGGCTGGGCGCCGCCCATGCCGCCGAGCCCGGCGGTCAGCGTGATCGTCCCGGCCAGGGAGCCGCCGAACCGCTTGGCGGCGACGGCCGCGAACGTCTCGTAGGTGCCCTGGAGGATGCCCTGGGTGCCGATGTAGATCCACGACCCGGCGGTCATCTGGCCGAACATGGTGAGGCCGAGCGACTCCAGGCGGCGGAACTCCTCCCAGGTGGCCCACTGCGGCACCAGGTTGGAGTTGGCGATGAGCACGCGCGGCGCCCACTCGTGCGTCCGGAAGATCCCGACCGGCTTGCCGGACTGCACCAGCAGGGTCTCGTCGCCCTCCAGCTCGGTCAGCGACCGGACGATGGCGTCGAAGCAGTCCCAGTCGCGGGCGGCCTTGCCGGACCCGCCGTAGACGACCAGCTCGTCGGGGTGCTCGGCGACCTCCGGGTCGAGGTTGTTCATGAGCATGCGCAGGGCCGCCTCCTGGGGCCAGCCCTTGGCGGCGGTCAGCGCCGTGCCGCGCGGCGCGCGGACGGGGCGGGGACCAGCGGACATCGCGGACACTCCTTCGCGGCGAAGCGGTCAGGACAGCGGGCCGGTGACGGCCTCGGCGGCGGCGATGAGGGCGCCGTCGCGGACGAGCTCGGCGGCGGCGGCGATCTCGGGGGCCAGGTGCCGGTCGGGGCCGGGCGGCGGGACGCGGCGGCGCAGCTCCGCCACGACGGCGCCGGTGGCCGGGCCGGGGCGCAGCGGGGTGCGCAGGTCCAGGGCCCGCGCGGCGGTGAGGATCTCGATGGCCACGACCTGGGCCAGGCCGTCGACGGCGCGGCGCAGCTTGCGCGCGGCGTTCCAGCCCATGGACACGTGGTCCTCCTGCATCGCCGAGCTGGGGATGGAGTCCACGCTGGCGGGCACGGCCAGCCGCTTGAGCTCGGACACGATCGCGGCCTGCGTGTACTGGGCGATCATGTGGCCGGAGTCGACGCCGGGGTCGTCGGCCAGGAACGCCGGGAGCCCGCCGGAGCGGCCCCGGTCGAGCATGCGGTCGGTGCGGCGCTCGGACATCGACGCCACGTCCGCCACCGGGACGGCCAGGAAGTCCAGCACGTACGCGACGGGCGCGCCGTGGAAGTTGCCGTTCGACTCGACCCGCCCGTCCGGCAGCACCACCGGGTTGTCGATGGCGGACGCCAGTTCCCGGGAGGCGACCAGCTCGGCGTGCGCGAGGGTGTCGCGGGCCGCGCCGTGCACCTGCGGGGAGCAGCGCAGCGAGTAGGCGTCCTGGACCCGGGTGCAGTCCGGCCCCCGGTGCGACTCCATGATCTGCGAGTCGGCGAGCAGGGCGCGCAGGTTGGCGGCCGACAGCGCCTGGCCGGGGTGCGGCCGCAGCTCCTGCAGGTCGGCGGCGAAGACGCGGTCGGTGCCCAGCAGCGCCTCGACGCTCATCGCGGCGGCGATGTCGGCGGCCGTCAGCAGGCGGCGCAGGTCGGTGATGGCCAGCACCAGCATGCCGAGCATGCCGTCGGTGCCGTTGATGAGGGCCAGCCCCTCCTTGGCGCCGAGCACGGCGGGCTCGATGCCCGCGTCCGCGAGCGCCTCGGCGGCCGGACGGGCGCGGCCGTCCGCGTCCCGCACCGTGCCCTCGCCGATCAGCGCCAGCGCGACGTGCGACAGCGGCGCCAGGTCGCCGGAGCAGCCGAGGCTGCCGTGCTCGTGCACGACCGGGGTGATGCCCGCGTTGAGCAGCGCGGCGAGGGTCTGCGCCGTGCGCGGCTGCACGCCGGTGCGCCCGGTCGCGAGGGTGCGCAGCCGCAGCAGCATCATGGCCCGGACGACCTCGCGCTCCACTTCCGGGCCCGACCCGGCCGCGTGCGACCGGACGACGTTCACCTGCAGCCGCCGGCGCAGCTCGGGCGGGATGTGCCGGGTCGCCATCGCCCCGAACCCGGTGGACACGCCGTACACGGGCGTGGGCCGGGCCGCCAGTTCCTCGACGTGCGCCCGGGACGCGTCCATCAGCTTCAGCGCCTCGTCCGACAGCGCGACCGCGGCGCCGTCCCGCGCCACGGCCACCACCTGGTCGAACGCCAGCGGTTCCGGGCCGACCTCGACGACCGCGCCCCCCATGCCGATACTCATACCCCCATTGCAACGTGCGGAAGTGCCGCCGTCCCAGGTCCCGGAGGGGCGCTGTGTCTGAGATACGAGACAATGGGCGGCGGGGAAGGAAGGGGGCGCGATGGGCGAGCAGGTCCCCGCCGCGCGGCGGGCCCTGCGCGTGCTGCGGCTGCTGGCGGCGTCCGCCGGCCCGCTCCCCGCGTCCGCGATCGCGCGCCACCTGGACATGCCGCGCTCCAGCACCTACCACCTGCTCGCGGCGATGGCCGAGGACGGGTTCGTGGCCTACCTGCCCGAGGAGCGGCGGTGGGGGCTGGGCGTGGCCGCGTTCGAGATCGGCTCGGCGTACCTGCGGCACGAGCCGCTGGAGCGGCTGGCCCGCCCGCTGCTGCGCCGCCTGGTCGACCGGGTCGGGGAGATCGCCCAGCTCGGCGTGCTGCACGGCGCCGAGACGCTGTACCTGCTCAAGGAGCAGCCGCCGCGGCACGAGACCCTGGTGACCGACGTGGGCGTGCGCATGCCCGCGCAGCTGACCGCCAGCGGCCGGTCCATGCTGGCGCACCTGCCCGCCGCGCAGGTGCGGGCGCTGTTCCCGGGCCCCGCCGCGTTCGTCCACCGGACGGGACGGGGCCCGGGCTCACTGCGCGAGCTGCGCCGCATCCTCGCCGAGGACGCCCGGCGCGGCTGGTCCTACGAGGACGGGTGGATCACCGAGGGGCTGGCGAGCATCGCCGCCTGCGCGTTCGACCACACCGGCCATCCCACGGCGGCGATCACGGTGACGTTCCGGCGGGAGCGCCGCCCCGAGGACGCCTGGCCGCGGCTGGCCGACCGCGTCCGCGCCACCGCCGCCGACCTGACCGCCCGCCTCGGCGGCCGCCCGCCGGGCGGCTCCTAGGCCAGGCCGTTCTTGGAGAGCCAGTCCTTGGCGACGGTCGCCGGGTCGGTCTTGTTCTCCGACATCTCGGCGTTCATCTCCAGCAGCCCTTCGGTGGTGAGCTTGGCCGACACCGCGTTGAGCGCGTCGCGGACGGTGCCGTTCACCTTGGACTTGTAGACGAGCGGCACGACGTTCTGCGCGCCGAACACGTTCTTGGGGTCGGCCAGCGTGACGAAGCCGTTCTTCTTGATGGCCGCGTCGGTGGAGAACAGGTTGGCCGCCTGGATCTGCCCCTTCTTCAGGTTGGCGACGGTGATCGGGCCCGCGGTGTCCAGCGACTTGAACTCCTTGAACTTCAGCCCGTACACCTGCTCCAGGCCGACGATGCCCTGCTTGCGGGTCTTGAACTCCGGCGGGCCGCCGACCACGAAGTCCTTGGCGACCGGCTTGAGGTCCTCGATCGTCGTGAGCTTGTACTTGTCGGCCGTCTCCTTGGTGACCGCCAGCGTGTCCTTGTTCTCGGCCCGCGAGGGGGTGAGGATCTCCAGCTCCGGCGGCAGCTTCCGCTTGAGCGCCGCGGTCACCTCCTCGCTGGAGCTGGCCGGGTCGTTCTTGTCGACGTAGGCCAGCAGCGCCCCGGTGTACTCGGGGAACACCTGGATGCCGCCGTTCTTGACCTGGTTGAAGTAGACCTCGCGGGAGCCGATGCCGAACTTGCGCTCGACCTTGACGCCCTTGGCCTCCAGCGCCTGCGCGTAGATCTCGCCGAGCAGGCCGCTTTCGGGGAAGTCGGCGCCGCCGACGACGATGGCGCCGCCGCCTCCCCCGCCGCCGCTCAGCGGGTCGTCGCCGCCTCCGCCGCCGCAGGCCGTCAGGGCGAGCACGGCGGCGGCCAGCAGCGCCGCACCGCGGATGATCCGGGTCATCGAGAACCTCCCAAAGCCCCCCGCCCTTCGGCGGGGATCGCGTCGGGCGGCGCGCCGCGGGCGCGCCGCTTCGTCCCGGGCCGCGCCCGGCCGCGCTCTGCGGGGCGGACGCCCGGGGAGACGACGGCGCGCTCCAGCACCGCGAACGCCAGCTGGGTGGCGATCGCCAGCACGATCACCAGGATCGCGCCGCCGGCCATGCTGTCGTAGTCCTGCCGGGAATAGCCGTCCACGATGTAGCGCCCGAGCCCGCCGAGCCCCACGTAGGCGGCGATGGTGGCGGTCGAGATGATCTGGATCAGCGCGGTGCGCAGGCCCAGCAGGATCAGCGGCATCGCCACCGGCAGCTCCACCCGGGCCAGCACCTGCCGCCCGGTCATCCCCATGCCCTCGGCCGCGTCCCGCAGCCCCGGCTCGACCTGCTGGATCCCGGCGTAGGCGTTGACCAGGACGGGCGGGATCGCCAGGGCGATCAGCGGGATCAGGATCGGCACCAGGTCGCCGGCCGACGTCATGATCACCGCGAGGATCAGCAGGCCCAGGGTGGGCAGGGCGCGCGCCGCGTTCGCCGACGACATCACCAGGAACCCGGCGGCCGCGGCGGCCCGGCCGCGCCGCAGATGGCCGAGCACCAGGCCGAGCGGCAGCGCGATCGCCACCGTGATCGCGAACGCGAGCAGCGAGTACCACAGGTGCTCCAGGAGCCGGGTCGGGATGCCGTCGGGGCCGGACCAGCGTCCCGGCTCGCCGAACCAGCTCAGCGAGTTCCAGATCACGTTCACGCGGCGCCCCCTTCCCCGGCGGCCGCCCGTCCCGGCGCGGCGGCCTCCCGGGCCGCCGCGCGTCCCCGCCGGCCGCGTCCGGCCCGCTCCCACGGGGTGAGCAGCCGCTGGACGAGCAGCAGGAGCAGGTCCGCCGCCAGCGCCAGCAGGATGATCAGCACGATGGCCACGATGATGGGGGTGGCGAACCCGCCGCCGGGCCACTTCATCCCGGTGACCATGAGCTGGCCCAGCCCGCCGATGCCGATGAGGGCGCCCACGCTGACCAGGCTGATGTTGGCGACGGTGGCGACCCGCAGCCCGGCCATCACCACCGGCAGCGCGAGGGGCAGCTCCACCCGCAGCAGCCGCCGCAGCGGCCGGTAGCCCATGGCCTCGGCGGCCTGGCGGACGTGGCCGGGGACGGACCGCAGCCCGTCCACCACGGCCGGCACCAGCACCGACAGGGTGTACAGCGCCAGCGGCACGATCACCGTCGCGTAGGTGAGCCGGGTGAACGCCACGAAGATCACGAACAGGCCGATGGCGGGCACCGCGTACAGCACGCTGGTGGCGGCCAGCACCACCGGGTAGAGCCGCGACCAGCGCGCGCAGGCCAGCCCGAGGGGCAGCGCGATCAGCAGGCCGAGCAGCACCGGGGTGAACGACAGCACCAGGTGCTCGCGGAACGCCTCGGCGATGACGCCGTCGAGGTTGCGCCCGATCCAGTCCCAGCGGATGAGCGGCTCGCCGTCGGCGGCGGCCGCCGACGGCGCGCTCACCGCTCCGCCGCCGCGGTCCGGCCGTCGCCCTCGGCCGCGGCGTCCCCGGCGCGGTCGGACTCGGACCCGTCGGAGCCGGCGCGGGCCGCGGCCCCGCCGCCGTCGGCGGCGCCGGCGGACTCCTCGGCGTCGAGCTCCTTGAAGAAGCGCAGGCGGCGGATGCCGCGTTCGCCCCCGAGGAAGTCGGTGACGAAGTCGTCGGCGGGCCGGGCCAGCAGCTCGTCGGGGGTGGCGTACTGGGCCAGGACGCCGCCGACCTGGAAGACCGCGATGCGGTGGCCCAGCTTGACCGCCTCGTCGATGTCGTGGGTGACGAACACGATCGTCTTCTCCAGGTCGCGCTGGAGCCGCAGGAACTCCTCCTGGAGCCCGGCCCGCACGATCGGGTCGACGGCGCTGAACGGCTCGTCCATCAGCATGATCGGCGGGTCGGCGGCCAGGGCCCGGGCCACGCCGACCCGCTGCTGCTGGCCGCCCGACAGCTGGGCGGGGTAGCGGCGGGCCAGCGCCGGGTCCAGGCCGACGCGCTCCATCAGCTCGTACGCCCGCGCGCGGGCCTTCTTCTTGTCCCACCCCAGCAGGTACGGGACGGTCGCGATGTTGTCGACGATGGTGCGGTGCGGGAACAGCCCGGCCTGCTGGATGACGTAGCCGATGCCGCGGCGCAGGGTGGCGGGGTCGACGCCGCGCACGTCCCGTCCGTCCACCGTCACGGTGCCCTCGGTGGGCTCGACCATCCGGTTGATCATCCGGAGCGTGGTGGTCTTGCCGCAGCCGGACGGGCCGACCAGCACCGTGATCCGCCCGGCCGGGATCTCCAGGTCGAGGTGGTCGACGGCCACCGTGCCGTCGGGGTAGCGCTTGGTCACGCCCGCAAAGGTGATCAATGGGGTCACGTCCTCGGGGGCGTCGGCTCGACGCCGCGGTGTCCGGTCGGTGTCATCGCGCTGAGGGCGCCTGCCTGCTTCGTCACGCTCTGTCGATTTCCGTCCCTACCTCACGGTAGTCACTCGCGTCCGCTGAAGGCCATGGCCGCGGGTCCGGCCATGCCGTGCACCGAAGCATAACGACCTGAAAAATAAAGAAAGTAGCTTGAGTGCGTGGAAAACAGCCGAATCGTTATCGATGGCACATCTCTGACATGTGCCCAGGTGGCCCGGGCGGCACGCGGCGACGTGACCGTCGCCGTGGCCGAGGCCGGCAGGGAGCGCGCGGCCGCGGCCTGGCGGGTGGCGCAGGAGGTGGCGGCCGCGCAGCCGGTGTACGGCCGCACCACCGGGGTGGGCGCCAACCGCGTCGTGGACGTCGAGTGGGAGGACGCCGACGCGCACGGCCTGCGGCTGCTGCGCAGCCACGCCGCGGGCGCGGGCCCCCTGGTCGCGCCCGAGATCGTCCGGGCGATGCTGACGGTGCGGCTGAACCAGATCGCCGCGGGCGGCTCGGGCGTGGATCCGGGGGTCCTGCAGGCCCTCGCCGACGTGCTCAACCTGGGACTGCTGCCGCCGGTGCCGATGTACGGGGCGATCGGCACCGGGGACCTGACCGCGCTGGCGTCCACGGCGCTGTGCCTGCTGGGCGAGCGGGCCTGGCTCGGCGGCGGAGGCGCGGACGGCGGGACCGAGCGCGGGCCCGGCTTCACGCTGCGCTCGGCGGACGCGCTGGCGTTCATCAGCTCCAACGCCGCCACGCTCGGCGAGGCCGCGCTGGCCGTCACCGATCTGCGCGAGCTGCTGGACGCCTCGATCGTCGTCGCGGCGCTGTCGCTGTTCGCGGTGCGCGGGTCCGAGGAGCCGTACGCCCCGGCCGTGCAGGAGGCGCGCCCGCACCCGGGTCAGCGGCAGGTCGCGGACGCCGTGCGCACGCTGCTGGCCTACGAAGCGCCGGTCCCCGCGCGCATCCAGGACCCGTACGGCTACCGCGCGTTCCCGCAGGTGCACGGCCCGGCCCTGGAGGCCGCCGCGTACGCCGAGGACACCGTCACCCGCGAGATCAACGCCCGGGCCGAGAATCCGCTCGTCGACGTCGCGGGCCGCACGGTCTGGCACAACGGCAACTTCCACACCGCCTACGTGGGGCTGGCCCTGGACTCGGTGCGGGCGGCGCTGTTCCAGACGATGGCGCTGTCGGCCGCCCGTCTCGGCACGCTCGCCGAGCCGTCCTTCACCGGCCTCTCCCCGTTCCAGGCCGCCACCGAGGCGTCCTCGGGGATCATGATCCTGGAGTACGTGGCGCACTCGGCGCTGGCCGACGTCCGCCGCCTCGCCACGCCCGCCGCGCTGGGCAGCGCCGTGCTGTCGCGCGGCGTGGAGGAGCACGCGGGCTTCTCCACGCAGTCGGCCCGGGCCACCACCGACGCGGTCGGCGCGTACCGGATCGGGCTGGGCTGCGAGCTGGTCGCCGCCGTGCGGGCGCTGCGTCTGCAGGGCCGCACCCCCGCCGGCGGCCCGCTCAAGTCGGCGTTCGACATGTCCGCCGCCGTGCTCGACCCGCGCGTCGAGGACCGCCCCCTCGACACCGACATCGCCGCCGCGGCCGACCTGCTGCCGGGTCTGGCCCGCATCCTCCGCCAGGCCGCCGCCTAGCCCCCCGCCGGGCCCGGCCGCCGGGCGTCCGGCGGCGCGCCGGACGCCGGTCCGGGTCCGGTGGTCGGGCCGGGCGGGGCGGTCGGTCATGTCGGAGCGGAGCCGAGGCCGGTGGACTCGCGGACGCGCAGGGCGGGTTCGCAGACGACGCGGCGGACCGGCGAGCGCTCCTCGATGACGTCCACGACGAGGCGGACCGCCGTGTCGACGATGCCGTCGATGTCCCAGTCGACGGTGGTGAGCGGCGGGGTCAGCAGGGCCGACATCGGATGGTTGTCGTAGCCGCACACGGCCACGTCGCCGGGGACGCTCAGGCCGAGCGCGCGCGTCGCCGCGTACACCCCGTAGGCGATCACGTCGGAGAAGCAGAACACCGCCGAGGGGCGGTGCGGCTCGGCCAGCATCCGCCGCGCCGTCTCGGTGGCCTCGGCCAGGGACTGCGGCGCGACGACCACGTCGACCTGCAGGGCGAGCCGTTCGGCCTCGGCGTTGACGTGCACGTCGGCGGGGCGGTCCGGGGTGCTGGAGAGGGTGGGCGTGAGCACCGCGATGCGGCGGTGCCCGAGCGCGCGCAGATGCTCCAGCGCCAGCGTGACGCCCCGCCGGTTGTCGAACACCACCTCGCCCTGGGAGTTGCCGCCCGCCAGCGCGTCGCCGATCGACACCACGGGCAGCGACTCGGCCAGCTCGGCCCACAGCGACGCGGACGGGTCCAGCGGCTGGACGATCAGCCCGTCCACGCGCTGGTCGCGCAGCCGCCGGGCCAGCGCCAGCTCGCGCTCGGGGTCGCCGACGGCGTCGACGATGAGCGCGTAGCGGTCGCGGGCCAGCAGGGCCCGGCCGATGCCCACGGCCAGGGACTGCTGCCAGTAGTCCTCCAGCGACCCGCACAGCAGGCCGACCATGCCGGTGCGGCCGCTGGCCAGGGCGCGGGCGATCGGATGCGCCTCGTAGCCGAGCTCCTCGGCCGCCGCGCGCACCCGCTCCTGGGTCTCCTCGGACGTCTGGATGCCGCGCAGCGCGTACGAGACGGCCGCAGGCGACAGCCCCGTCGCCTGCGCCACTTCTCGGATGGTCGCGCGCTTGCGCCTGTCGGGCACACCCCAACCCTAGAGGGCGCCGCCGACAGTCCGGAGACCCGACTTGACGCGCGTCCTCCTGAACCGGTTCACTGAATCGGTTCACTGATACGGTTCAGCAGCCGTCGACAGCGCCTGGGGGGAGCCGCATGCCCGGTGTGGACGTGCACCAGCACCTGTGGGGCGCCCCTCTCATCGAGGCGCTCCGCGCCCGCCGCACTCCGCCCCGCCTCGACGGATGGACGCTTCACCTGCACGGAGAGCCGCCGTACGAGGTCGACCCCGCCGACCACGACCCGTCCCGCCGCGCCGAGCTCGCCGCCGCCGACGGACTCGATATCGCTTTGGTCTCACTGTCCTCACCGCTGGGTATCGAATGGCTGCCCCCGGAGCAGGCCCGGCCGCTGCTGGACGCCTACCACGAGGGCGCCGCGGCGCTGCCCGCGCCGTTCCGCGCCTGGGCGGCCGCATGCGTGCGGGAGATCGACGCGGACGCGCTCGCCCGCGACCTCGACCGCGGCTTCGTCGGCCTCCAGCTGCCCGCCGACGCCCTGGCCGACGCCGCCGGCTACGCGCGCTGCGCGCCCCTGCTGGACGTTCTGGAGCGACGCGGCCTGCCCCTGTTCGTCCACCCCGGCCCCGCCCCGCGGCCGGACGGCGACGTCCCGGCATGGTGGACGGCCCTCGTGCCCTACGTGCAGCAGATGCACGCCGCCTGGTTCGCGTTCCGCGCGTTCGGCCGTCCGCGCCATCCGCGCCTGCGAGTGTGCTTCGCCCTGCTGGCCGGGCTCGCCCCCGTGCACGGTGAACGCCTGGCCGCGAGGGGCGGCGGCAGGGGCGAGGTGGACCCGGACGCCTTCGTCGAGACCTCCTCCTACGGACCGCGCGCCGTGGACGCCGTCGTCCGCGCACTCGGGGTCGACGTCGTCGTGCACGGCTCTGACCGCCCCTACGCGCGTCCCACGGACCTCATGCAAGGGGACGCCGCACACCACGCCTTTCGTGTCACCAACCCGTACCGCCTATTGGATGGAAAGGAGTGAACCAATGCCGTCTGAGGCACTGCTGACCCCCACTTCCCCCGGTGCCTCGTCCTGTCTGGCGACCCTGCCCGCCAGGACGCTCGACAAGCGTGAGCTGCGCGAGCTGGTCGACGCTCTGGCGCAGGAGCCCGAACTGTGGCAGCAGCACGTCGCCTTCTCCGACGACAAGCGGCATTACGCCTCGCTCCACCGCGACGAGTACGTCGACATCTGGCTGCTCTGCTGGACCCCGCAAAACGACACCGGTTGGCACGACCACGACATCTCGTCGGGGGCGGTACGGGTCGTGTCGGGCGCCCTTGAGGAATGCAACCCGCGGATCGGGGGCGACCACGTCCGCACGGTCGTCACCGAAGGACAGTCGTTCTGCTTCGGCCCCGACCACATCCACCGGATCGTGGGCGTGGCCGAGACCAGCGTGTCCATTCACGCGTACTCGCCGCCGTTGTGGCGGCTCGGCCAGTACTCCATCGACAAGGACGGCGTGCTGCGCCGCGTGTCCGTCAGCTACGCCGACGAACTGCGTCCTCTGGACCTTCCCGCCTGAGCACCCCGCCTGAGCCGCGTCGCTCAGAACGTCGCTCAGAACGTCGTCCAGAACGTCGCCCTGAACATTGGCGGGCGGGCCGCCCGATCCCCGCTCACCGTCGGACGGTCCGCCCCTGCCTCTCCCAGCGTCGGAATGGCCGGTGACGTCACACCCCGCGTCCACGAAATCGTCCGCCGCGTCGCGGAGGCGCAGCCGTGACTGCCTCCGGCCTGCGAAGACGCAGCCCTCCGGACGAGAGAAGCCGCAGGCCTGGCCGCCCCGTCCGTTCACCCCATCGGCGTGGACCGGCCGGCGGTGCCGACGAGGTCGGTGTCCGCCGGGCGCGAAGCCGAGGCGGTGCGCCCGGTCCGCTCCCGGGTCGACGTGCGCAACGGAACGAGCGCCTCACGCAGCCGGCGGCGCAGCCACCTCTGCGCGGGCCGCTCGACCAGCCGGTACACCGCGAAGGCCGCCAGCAGGGACGCGGCGGTGACGAGCGCGAGGGCCGTCCAGCGGTCCAGGGACGGGTAGACCCGCTCCAGGAGCGGCAGCGCGATCTGCGAGTGCATCAGGTACAGCGGGTAGGTGAGCGCGCCCAGCACGGTCAGGCCGCGCCAGCGCAGCCAGGCCAGCTTCCCGGTGGCCACCAGGATCATGACGAGGAAGATCCCGCCGACGGCGGCCGCCGCCGCGACCTCGTCGGCGCCCTTGAACGCGACGTCGGTGCGCCAGGCGGCCCAGTGCGCGGCCAGCAGCCACGCCGCCGCCACGTACCCCCACAGCAGCAGGGTCGGCCCGAACCGGTGGATCAGATAGAGCGCCATGCCCGCGATGAAGTACGGGCTCCACGTCGGCACCAGCATGACCTGCAGGAACCGGTTCTCCGCCTCGTCGGCGAACACCCCGCACAGCAGCCACGCGGCCATGAACGCCAGGCAGGACCGGTAGGTGATGCCCTTGGCGGCCAGCAGCGCCACCAGGAAGTAGAAGTGCAGCTCGATCCAGAGCGTCCAGTAGACGGCGTCCACGTTGTCCAGGCCCAGGCCGGACTGGAGCATGGTCAGGTTGGGGACGACCAGCCCGGGCACGCCCTTGCCCAGGCCGAACACCAGGTGGACGGCCCCGCCGAACAGCACGCTGAACCAGTAGGCGGGCATCAGCCGGGCCACTCGTGAGATCCCGAACTCGCCGGGCCCGCGGTCCCAGGCGCTCATCAGGATGACGAAGCCGCTGATCATGAAGAAGAGGTCGACGCCCAGATAGCCGTACCGGGTGACCTGGCCCAGGGCGGGGAACACGTCCCGCGCCGGCTCCGGCCACGGGCCCGAGCCGCCGAATCCGGTGAAGTGGTACAGCAGCACCGCCATGGCCGCGGCGAAGCGCAGCAGATCGAGTTCCCGCAGCCGGTCGCGTCGATTCACGCGCGGTAAGGCTGGCGCCGGCGGATGGCGGTTCCGCGTCGCGCGCGTGAGCCGCCGATGAACGCCACATGTCCGAAAAGACCGCTACGCCGGAGGTGACGTTCTCAGTAGTATTCGTTCCGTCCCCCGGAGAAATGGTGGTCACTTCATGACTTCTCGCCGCGCCCGCCGCGGCGCGGCGATCGCCACGCTGTGCCTCGGCGCCCTGCTGACCTCGGGCTGTGGCGCGTTCTCCGAGCCCGCCCGGTCGAGCACCGCGACCTCGCCCGCCGCCTCGCCGTCGGTCGCGCCGCGCGCCCCGGTGGTGATGTTCCTGGGCGACAGCTACACGGTCGGAGAGCGCGGCAGCCTCGTCGAGACCACGTACGCCTCGGCGACCGCGCGGCTGCTGGGCTGGCAGGTGATCGTCGGCGGCCGCGCCGGCACCGGGTTCGTGCAGGGCGGCTCCGCCAAGACGCCGTTCGGGACCATGTTCGAAAGCCAGCTCGGCTGGCGTCCGGCGCCCGACCTGCTGATCGTCTCCGGCGGGCACAACGACGCGCGGCTGCCCAGGGCGCAGGTCGGCCCGGCCGCCCGCGACCTGCTGACCCGGGCGCGGCAGCGCTGGCCGGGCACCCGCATCGTGCTGATCGGGCCGCTGTGGGGCAACGACACCCCGCCGCCCGCCGCGCTCGCGGTGCGGGACCAGCTGCGCGGCGTGGCCGCGCAGCTGAAGGTGCCGTTCATCGACCCGATCGCCGAGCGGTGGATCACCGGGAACCGCAACGCCGGCACCGGCAACGCCGCCGTGTTCATCCAGAAGGACGGCGTGCACCCGACGGTGGAGGGCCACCGCTACATCGCCGTCCGCCTGGTGGAGGCCCTGCGGCGCCTGCACCTGGCGGCCCCCTCGCGGGCCACCGCCTGACCGCCGCCCGTCGCACGGGCGGTCATACGGCACGGTCATACAGCACAGTCACACGGCACGGTCACACGGGCCGGGCGAGGGACAGGGAGAAGTCGCCCGCGGGGTCGGTCCAGAACTCGGCGATGGACAGCCCCGCGGCGCCCAGCTCGGCCTCCAGGCGCTCCCTGCGGAACTTGGCGGAGATCTCGGTGCGCATCTCCTCCCCCGCCGCGAACGACACCTCCAGGTCCAGCCCGCCGATCCGGACGGCCTGGTCGCGGGTCGAGCGCAGCCGCATCTCGATCCACTCCTCCTCCGCGTCCCACAGCGCGACGTGCGCGAAGGCGTCGGGGTCGAAGTCGGCGTCCAGCTCCCGGTTGATGACGCGCAGCACGTTGCGGTTGAACTCGGCGGTGACCCCGGCCGCGTCGTCGTAGGCGCGCAGGAGGCGCGCGGGGTCCTTGACCAGGTCGGCGCCGAGCAGCAGCGCGTCGCCGTCGCCCATGCCCGCGCGCAGGCGGCCGAGGAAGCCGACGCGGGCGGCCGAGGCCATGTTGCCGATCGTCCCGCCCAGGAACGCGATCAGCCGTCGCCGTCCGCCCGGCAGCAGGTGCAGGTGCTGCTCGTAGTCGGCGACGACGGCGCGCACCGCCAGGCCCGGGTGGTCGGCGGCGATCCGCGCGGCGGCCTCGGCGAGGAAGTCGCCGCTGACGTCCACTGGGACGTAGGAGCGCAGCGTGCCGTTGAGCGCGCCCAGCAGCAGCCGGGTCTTCTCCCCCGATCCGGCGCCCAGCTCCAGCAGCGTCTCCGCGCCGGTGGCGGCGGCGATGTCGGACGCGCGGGCGGTGAGGATCTCCCGTTCGCGGCGGGTCGGGTAGTACTCGTCCAGCCGGGTGATCTCCTCGAACAGGGCGCTGCCCCGCTCGTCGTAGAACCACTTGGGCGGCAGCGTCTTGGGCGTCGCCGTCAGCCCGTCGCGCACGTCGCGGCGGAGCGACTTGGCCAGGTCGTCGGCGGTCAGGAACCGGTCCACGGGCGCCTCCTTCACAGCGGGGTGACGCGGACGCCGGAGAAGTCCGCGGTCACCAGGGAACGGTCGGGCACGGCCCGCCATCCGGACTCGTCGAGGGGTTCGGACGACAGCCACACCGCGTCGGGGCTTGCGCGGACGTGCAGGCAGTCGCCCCATGTGGTGGCGGCGAGCGCGGCGCCGTCGGCGGCGAGCAGGTTGTAGCGGCCGGGGGCGAGCGCGGCCGCGGTGCGCACCACGGCGGCGAGGCCCTCGCCGAGGGACGCGCCCTCGCGCCAGCGGCGGGCGGCCAGGGCGAACAGCAGCGCCGAGTCGACGGGGGCGCGCGCGTCGGGTATGGGCGCGAGGTCCCCGGCCAGGTCGCGCAGTTTGGCCTCGACGCCCCCGAACCCCTCCACCACGCCGTTGTGGCTGAACAGACGGCGCCCGTCGCGGAACGGCTGGGCGCTGCTCTCGTCCACGGGGAAGCCGACGGTCGCGGACCTGATGGCGGCCACCGCGCACCCGGACGTCACGACCCGCGCGACCTCCCGGAAGGACTGGTCCGTCCAGATGGGCTGCGCCCTGCGGAAACGGACGGCCTCGCCCTCGTGGTACCAGCCCACGCCGAACCCATCGGCGTTGAGCAGGTTCCCCTGCGTCATGCGCGGCGCGTAGGACTGGCGCTCCAACGAGTACTCCCCCTCGTACATGAGGGAGTGCAACGTCACCGGCGCCCCGAGGTATCCCACGTGGCGGCACATCAGTTGCTCTCCGCGTCACGCGCGCAGCGGAACCCGGTGAAGATCTGGCGGCGGATGGGGAAGTCCCAGTTGCGGAACGTGCCGCGTACGGCGAGCGGGTGCGTGGCCCAGGACCCTCCGCGCAGCACCTTGTAGTCGGGGCCGAAGAAGACCTCGGAGTACTCCTTGTAGGGGAACGACCGGAAGCCCGGGTAACCGCGGAAGTCGGTGGACGTCCACTCCCACACGTCCCCAATGAGGCGCCGCACCCCGTACGCGGACGCCCCCGAGGGGAACGACCCCTCCGGTGAGGGATGGAGCATGCGCTGGCCCAGGTTGGCGCGGCCTTCCTCGTACTCGTCGCCCCAGGGGTAGCGGCGGGAGCGGCCGGTGTCGGGGTCCCAGCGCGCTGCCTTCTCCCATTCGGCCTCGGTGGGCAGCCGCTTGCCGGCCCACCTGGCATAGGCGTCGGCCTCATACCAGCACACGTGCTGGACAGGCTCGTCCATCGGCACCGGTTCGACTTTGCCGAAGCGCCGGCGCAGCCACTGGCCTCCCTCCCGAATCCAGAACGCCGGGGCGCGCTTGCCGCTGGCGCACCGCCATTCCCAGCCCTTGGGGTGCCACCATTCGGGGCTGTCGTAGCCACCGGCCTCCATGAAGGAGAGGTACGCGGCGTTGGTGACGGGCTCGGTGTCGATGTAGTACGCGGGCAGGTCGACGATGTGGCAGGGACGTTCGTTGTCGTACGCCCACGGGTCGTCGGAGGTGCCCATCTCGAACGGTCCCGCCTCGATGAACACTTCGTCCGCCGGCGCGGCGTCGCGGACGGGGGGCGGCGTCCCCGGCGGGTCGAGCAGGGCGGGGGCGCCCTTGCGCAGCTGGTGCGTGGCCAGCATGGTCTCGTCGTGCTGGTGCTCGTGCTGCACGACCATGCCGTAGACGAACCCGTTCACGGTCAGCGGGCTGGAGCCGTTCAATCGCACCGAGCCCAGCGAGTCCAGCACCTTCGCCCGCACGGCGGCGATGTAGTCGCGGGCTTCGTCGGGCGGCAGCAGCGGCAGCCGTGGGCGTTCGGAACGGGGGTGTTCGAACGCGTTGTACAGGTCGTCGATCTCAGGGCGCATCGGCTCGACGCCCGCGGCGGCGCGCAGCAGCCACAGCTCCTCGTAGTTGCCGACGTGCGCCAGGTCCCAGACCAGGGGCGACATCAGGGGGGACACCTGGGCGGTCAGCTCCGGCCCGTCCAGTACGTCGGTGGTCAGGCCCAGGCTGCGGTGGCGCACCGCTTCGAGCTCGGTTGCGATCAGTTCTTTCAGCGCGTCCTCGTCAAGCGAGTTCAGCGGAGGCATGGCTCGTCCCTTCACGGGTCGGTTCGTCGGGGCGGTGAGGCGCGAGGGAAGCGGCGATGTCCTCGGTGACACCGCCGGCGTCGCAGTGGGCACCGCCGACGGCGATGCCGTCGGTGATGCCGTCGGTGATGTCGTCGGCGGGGCATCGGCCGCGCTCGACATAGCGCGACGCGTACTCCTCCACGAGCGGGATCAGGTGGCGGGCGCCGAGGCGGGGCAGGGCGTCGAGCGCGGCGTGGAAGCAGTCCCGCGCGGCCTTGGCCAACTCGGGGTCGGCGAGCGCCGCCCGGGCGGCGGTGTCCCACCGGTCGGCGACCGGTTCGGCGGCGGCCTCGGCGGCGGCCGAGGCGCGCGCGTCGTCCAGCAGGGCGGTGGCGACGGCGACGGGGACCGCCCAGTACGCCCCGGGCAGCGCGTCGATCATGCGCAGTTCCAGCCAGCCGCGCGGCCGCACCGGCGGGAACAGGGTGGACAGGTGGTAGACGAGGTCGTCCAGCGTCGGCCGGCCCTCGGCCAGCCATTCGCGGAACGTCATGCCGGGGTCGGCGACCCACCCTCCGTCGGCGGTGCGCATCACCATGACGCGGGCGTCCAGCGCGTACCGGGCCCACGCCTCGGCGGGGTCGCCGTCGGCTCCCGGCCGCAGGACGGGTCCGGTGCGGCACGGGTCCAGGGCCGCCCAGACGGCCTGGCGGGTGGACCGCAGGCCGGTGCGGCGCCCGGCCCGGACCGGCGAGTTGGCGAACGCGGCGACGAGCACCGGGCCGAGCGCGTGGGCGAGGCGCCAGCGCCGGTCCGCGTCGGCGGCGTCGGCGCCGATGTCCAGGCACACCTGCACCGAGGCGGACGAGCACATCATCGCCATGCCCGTCTCGGTGAAGCCGCCGTGGTCGAAGTAGCGGCGCATGGACCGGTAGCGCGGATGCTCGGCCTGGAACAGCGGGCGCCGGACGGGGTCGATGCCGTGCCCGTCCAGGACGAGCCCGTCGGGTGCGAGCGCGTCGCGGACGTGCGCGATGTCGGCGGTCAGGGCGCGGTGCAGATCGCCGAGGCCGGGGCACGGCGCGGAGCTGAGCTCCAGCTGCCCGCCCGGCTCGTAGGTGATGAGGCTGCCGCGCGGCGGCGGTCCCGCCCGGTCGAGCAGGGCGCGCAGTCGGGCGGTGGGAACGTGCGCGCCGGGCGCGGCGCCGTCGAGCACCAGCCACTCGGTCTCGGCGCCGACGGTGCCGGGCGGGCCCTTCTTGAAGCAGACGCCGCGCGTGTACTGGTAGACGTCGTCCACGGTCAGGTGGACCACCGGGGACCCCCTCTGTGAGACCGTCCTCCGCAACGGTCTCCAAGCCTTCCCCGGTGAACCGGATCACCTATCCGGCAATCTTCACAAAAGTTGGTGAAATCATCCCAACTACCCACTGCGCCGCAGATTGCACTAGAGTCCCATTCCCACCGTTTTGTCAAGCCTGGGGGTCGGCCCAGGTCACGACGGAGGAACGATGCGCGCGGACCCGGGATCCCTGTACGACGCGCACGCCGCCCGCCTGTACGCCTACTGCTGGTCGCTGCTCGGCGACCGGGCGGCGGCGGACGCGGTCATCGGCACGTTCGTCGCGGCGGTGCGCCACCCGCCGCGCGGCGACGCCGTGCTGTGGCTGTACGCGCTCGCCCGTTCGGCCTGCATGGAGCGCGGCGCCCTGGCCGGGCTGCCCGACTCCGCCTTCGACGGCGCGGCGCAGTACGGACGCCCGGGAGGACCGGCCGCCGCCCGGCAGGGCGACCCGCTGCTGCGCGCCGCCGCGCGCCTGCGCGCCGACCAGCGCGAGGTGCTGCTGCTGTGGGCGGGCGAATGGCTGGAGATCGACGACATCGCCCGGGTCATGGGCGTCGCGCCCGACACCGCGCGAGGGCTGCTGCACGCCGCCCGCACCCGGTTGGAGCGCGCCGTCCTCGACGGGCTGATGCGCGCCCCCGCGGCCACCCCGGCCCACATGGAGGTCATCGCCGCGTTCGAGAAGGGGCGGCTCCCCCAGCTTCTGGCCCGCCGCGCGCCCGCCCGGCCTCCGCGGGGGCTGCGCGGCCGCGTCCTGGCCGCCTGCGAGGCCGAGGCGCGGCGGCCGGTGTCGAGCGTCACCACCACCAGCCCGCTGGTCGTCATCGGATCGGAGGACGCCCGGAACGCCGCGCCCGCCGGCGCCCGCCGCAAGGCCGGGAAGGTCGGCGCCGCCGCGGGCCTGGCGGCGGCCGCCGCCGCGGTGGTGGGCATGGTGCTGACGTGGCCGACGTCCAAGGGCGGCGGCACGGCCGAGCTCGTGCCGACGTCGCGCAGCGATCGGACCCAGGCGGGCTCGGCGCGGCCCGCCGACGGGTCGCCCTCGGCGACGGGCGAGGCGTCCCGCGACGGCCTGACCACAGGCCCGTTCACCCAGAGCACCGCACCGGCGCTGCCGTCCGCCCCCGGCGGACCGGGCGGGTCCGTCGGGTCGTGGACGCCGGGCGGCGCACCGTCCGGCGGAGGCGTCGGCTCGTCCGCGCCGGACGAGCGGCGCACCGCGACGGGCGGCCCGTCCGCACCGGGGTCGACCTCGCCCGGCACGCCGTCGGCCACGCCGTCGTCCCCGACGCAGACCACCACGCCACCGCCGTCGAGCCCGCCGTCGACCCCGCCGTCGACCCAGCCGTCGACGACGCCCGAGGAGCCCGAGCCCGGCGACTCGACGCCGCCGTCGAGCCCGCCCGCCACCGGGTCGCCCGAGCCGCCGTCCAGCCCCACGCCGACGTCCAACCCGACGCCGAGCCCGGCCCAGGACTGAGCGGGGATCCGGGAGGCTAGCGGGCGCCCTCGATGCGGCCCATCACCAGGCGAGGATGGAAGTAGCTGATCGGCACGCGCTCGCTGTCGGTCACGCACACGATCCGGTAGCCGTTGCGGCCGTCCTCGTCGGGCGTCTGGAAGTCCTCGGGCGCGAACGCGCCGCGGCGCTCCATCTCCTTGAACCAGCGGCCGAGGGCGTACACGTCGGGGAAGGACTCCTGCCCCATGCCGCGCTTGCCGAGGGTGTAGGTGACCTCGAAGGTGCAGTCGTCCGGGGGGTAGGCCGTCATATCCGCCCCTCGCCCCGGCAGACTCCGCACGTGTGGCCCCTGTGCGTGCCCGTGCCTTGGCAACCAGGGCAGGGACGCGTGGGCGGTTTGCTGTGCTTGCCCATGACCTCTGTCCCCCTCCGTCCGGCGGCCAAGTCTATGACGGCCCCGCGCCGCGCATACGGGCCCTCGGGGAAGACGGGCGCCGTGTTCCGGTTCGGTTGGCAGCAGATGACAGGCTGGTTACGATTCGTTCATGACCGCGACCGCTCCCGAGGCCCGTCCCGCCGGTCCGCGGGTCCGCTCCGCGGACACGGAACCGGTGGGCCGCCGCGAGCGCAAGAAGCGGCGGACCCGGGAGGCGCTGGTGGACGCGGCGTTCCGGCTGTTCGCCGAGAAGGGGTTCGACGCCACCACCGTCGACGAGATCGCCGAGGCCGTCGACGTGTCGCCCCGCACCTTCTTCCGCTATTTCGCCTCCAAGGAGGACGTCGCGCTGACCTTCCAGGAGGAGCAGCACGACGTGATCATGCGGATGGCGGCGGAGCGGTTCGCCGACGAGCCCGTGCTGACCGCGCTGCGCCGCGTCGCGGTGGAGGCCACGCGCGCGGCCGAGCGGGGCGATCTGGGGTTCGACCCGGAGCGGTTCCGGTGCATGCTCGACCTGACCGCCGCCAGCCCCACCCTCATGGCGGGCAGCCTGGAGCTGGCGCAGAAGAAGCAGGCCGAGCTGACCCGCCTGGTCGCCGAGCGCATGGGCACCGACCCCGAGACCGACCTGCGGCCGCACGTGGTCGCCGCCGCCACGGCGTGCGCGTTCCGCGCCGCGACCGACGCGATGCGCTCGCCGCGGATGGGCTACGCGCGGCTGTCGGACGCGGTCGACGACGCCTTCGCCATCCTCGAGCAGGGCCTGAACTTCGCGCCGAAGCGCGCCCCGCGGCCCGAACCCGGCGGCGGCGACACCGGGCGCAACGACGGTTAGTCCCGGCGGTCAGGGCGCGCTGAGGATCAGGCCGCTCGTCGGGACGCCGGTTCCGGCCGTCACCAGGACATGGTCGACGCCGTCGAGCTGGTTGGCGGAGGTGCCGCGGATCTGGCGGACGGCCTCGGCGACGCCGTTCATCCCGTGGATGTACGCCTCCCCCAGCTGCCCTCCGTGCGGGTTGACGGGCAGCCGTCCGTCGAGCTCGATGCCGCCGTCCTTGACGTAGTCCTTGGCCTCGCCCCGCCCGCAGAACCCCAGCTCCTCCAACTGGATCAGGACGAACGGGGTGAAGTGGTCGTACAGGATCGCGGTGCGGATGTCGCCGGGCCCCAGGCCGGACCGGCGCCACAGCTCCGCGCCGACCCGGCGCATGGCGGGCAGCGCCGCCAGGTCGCCGGTGTAGTAGCCGAACATCATCATCTGGTCGGGCCCGGTGCCCTGTGCCGCGGCGGTCACGACGGCGGGCGGATGCGGCAGGTCCTTGGCGCGCTCCGCGGACGTGACGACGAGCGCCACGCCGCCGTCGGACTCCTGGCAGCAGTCCAGCAGGCGCAGCGGTTCCACGATCCACCGTGAGGCCTGGTGGTCCTCCAAGGTGATGGGCCGCCCGTGGAACCACGCCTTCGGGTTGGTGGCGGCGTGCCGCCGCATGGCCACCGCCACGCGGCCGAAGTCCTCGCCGGTCGCGCCGTACTCGTGCATGTAGCGGCGGGCCTGCATCGCGACCCACGCGGCGGGGGTGGCGAACCCGTACGGCAGGTGCCAGGAGAACTCCAGCCCGATGGAATCGGCGCGGACGGAGCGGCCGGCCTGGCCGAACCGGTGCCCGGAGCGCTCGTTGAACGCCCGGTAGCAGACGACCGCGTCGGCCTGTCCGGTCGCGACGGCCATCGCCGCGTGCGCGACCGTCCCGCACGCCGCGCCGCCGCCGTAGTCGACGCGGGAGAAGAACCGCAGGCCGGGGATGCCCAGCTCGCGCTGCACGGCGATCTCCGAGCTGGTGTCGGCGGCGTAGGTGACGAGCCCGTCCACGTCGGACGGCTCCAGCCCGGCGTCGCGGATCGCGGCCAGGCACGCCTCGGCGGCCAGCCGCAGCTCCGACCGTCCCGACCGCTTGGAGAACTCGGTCGCGCCGATGCCGACGATCGCGGCCTTCCCGGAGACGTTCACGCGCCCTCCCTGAGCGTGACGGTGGCGGTCACGTGGTCCCCGAGGCTCACCGCGCCGCGCACCTTGAGCGTCGCCGCGTCGGCGCGTTCGGCGTACAGGCGCAGCGTGTCGCCCGCGTAGGCGGGGACGCCGAGCCGCACGGCGATGCCCTTCAGCACGGCGCCGGGGACGGCGGCCAGGGCCGCGCGCTGCACCAGGCCCATGGTCGTGAGGATGTTGAGGAAGATGTCCTTGGCGCCCTGCGCCCGGGCCAGCGCGGTGTCGTGGTGGACGGGCGTGAAGTCCCGCGTGGCCAGGGCCGTGGCGATGACGAAGGTGGGCGTCAGCGGAATCTCCAGCAGGGCGGGCTGCTCGGGTTCGGCGGACGGCTCGTCCTCGGGCGCGTCGGCGGGGATCCACTGCGGCAGGGTGAGGTCGTCGTCGACGCGCTCGAACTTGACGCGGACGGGCATGCCGATCTCCACCTCGTCCGGGGCGCAGCGCAGCACGTTGCCGACGACCCGCACGCCCTCCTCCAGGTCGATGACGGCGACGACGAACGGCGCCGTCCGCCCGGGGACGGGCGGGTGGTGGTGCACGACGTAGCTGTGCACGCGGCCGCGGCCGCTCGCCACGACGTGGTCCCGTTCGACCGAGTGGCAGGACGGGCACATCGGCCCGGGCGGGTGGCGCAGCCGCCCGCAGTCGGCGCACCGCTGGATGCGCAGCTCGCCGGCCTTGGCGCCCTCCCAGAAGAACGCGGTGTCCAGGCTCGTCGCCGGTCGGACCGGCCCGCCGGCCCCGGAGCCGCCGCGGCGCTCGCGCGGCCGGAACTTCAGCACGCGGAACAGCATCTCGGCGACCCGCGCGCCGTCCTCGGCGTACCAGGTCTGGCGCCAGGTGACGAAGTAGCCCTCGCCCATCGCGGTCTTCTTCGGCCCGGTCAGTCCGCCGAACCGCATGGCCGACCGCAGACGCTCGCCGACCCGCACGTACCGGTCGTAGGTCTGCTCGCAGTCGGTGGCGACCACGCCGGTGTAGCCGTTCTCGTTCAGCAGCCGCAGCACCTCGTCGGCCGGGTTCCTCGCCCGGTCGGCCGCCCCCGGCCCGCCTTCCGGCGCCGCCGGGACGAGACCCGGCATCGACCAGACCTGGATCATCGCGGGCGGCGCGACCCGCGACCAGTCGCCGGGGTCGCCGAGCGCCTGCGCCCAGTTGCGGATCATCGCGGCGTTCACGGCGTCCGGGCAGGGCGGCGCCGGCCGCTCGCCCGCGGCGGCGAGCCGGTCCGCCAGCTCGGTCAGCCGGTCGTGGAGGGACGGCTCCGCGGCCGCCTCCCGCGTCGTCGTCATGGGTGCCTCCTCTTACCGGGGCGCGCGCGGCAGCCCGAGGCCGAGCATCGCGATGATCTCGCGCTGCACCTCGTTGACGCCGCCGCCGAAGGTGAGCACGACCGCGCCCTTGACGCCGTGGTCGACCACGCGCATGAACTCGGCGGTGGCCGGGTCGCCCGGGTCGCCGAACCGGGCCAGCGCGTCGCCGACGATCCGGCCGACCTCCTGCATCCGCTCCGACCCGTAGATCTTGGTGGCGGACGCGTCCGGCGCGCCCAGCCAGCCCAGGTTCTGGCCGGCCGCGACCTGCCAGTTGAGCAGCTCGTTGACGCGCAGGTAGACGTGGACGCGGGCGACGGCGCGGCGCACGTCCGGATGCTCGATGAGCGGCCTGCCGTCGCGGCCCCGGGCGGTCCGGGCCCAGCGTTCGAACCGGTCGTAGACGTGGCCGATGTTGCCCGCCGGGCCGAGCGTGACCCGCTCGTGGTTGAGCTGGTCGACGATGAGGTCCCAGCCCTTGTTCTCCTCCCCGACCAGCATGTCGGCCGGGACGCGCACGTCCTGGTAGTAGGTGGCGTTGGTGTGGTGGCGGCCGTCCATGGTGACGATCGGCGTCCACGAGAAGCCCGGGTCGCGGCAGTCCACGATCAGCATGGAGATGCCCTTGTGCTTCGGGGCGTCGGGGTCGGTGCGCGCGGCCAGCCAGATGTAGTCGGCGTAGTGGGCGCCCGAGGTGAAGACCTTCTGCCCGTTGACGACGTAGTGGTCGCCGTCGCGGACCGCCGTGGTCCGCAGCGAGGCGAGGTCGGTGCCCGCGCCCGGCTCGCTGTAGCCGATCGCGAAGTGGCACTCGCCCGCCAGGATGCGCGGCAGGAACATCTCCTTCTGCCGGTCGGTGCCGTACCGCAGGAGCGTCGGCGCCACCGTGTTCAGCGTGATCAGCGGATACGGGACCTCGGCGCGCGCGATCTCATTGGCGAAGATCTGCTGCTCGACCGGGCCGTAGCCGCGTCCGCCGTACTCCTTGGGCAGCGCCACGCCGAGCATGCCGTCGCGGCCGAGCCGCCTGCAGTGCTCCATGTAGGCGGTGCCGAACGGGTCGTCGGCGATCTGCGCCCGCTGTTCGGGGGTCAGGCAGTGGCGGAAGTACTCGCGCAGCTCGGCGCGCAGCTTCTTCTGCTCGTCGGTGAGGTCGATGAACACGCGTGACGCTCCTCAGTTCCCGGCGGTGGCGGTCGCGGCGGGCTTCTCGGCGCCGTCCTCGGCTGCGGGGGCGAGCAGCGCGCCGAGCGCGTCGAGCTGCTCCTCGGCGCCGCCGAGCAGGTGGGCGACCTGCTTGCCCCAGGCGAACCGGCGGTGCAGCGGGTAGGTGACGTCCAGTCCGATGCCGCCGTGCAGGTGCTGGCAGGTGTACAGGGCGCGCGGCACCGGGTCGCAGGCGTTGTACGCGGCGACCGCCAGCACCTCGTCGGCGTCGGGCATCGATTCGGCGAACCGCCACACCCCCGCCCACATGGCCACGTCCAGCGCGCGTTTGGCGATGTAGACGTCGCCGACCTGCATGGTGACGGCCTGGAACCGCGCGAGCGGCCGGCCGAACTGCTCGCGGGTCTTGACATGGCCGGTGGTCAGCGAGAGCGCGCTGTCGATGACACCGGACGCCACGGCCACCGCGCCCGCGACGGCGGAGCGCCGCGTCGTCCGCCAGGCCTCTCCGCGGGTGCCGCCGCCGAGCAGGGCGTCCGCGCCGACCCGCGCGCCCGCCAGCGCCACGCGCCACAGCGGCTCGGTGGTCGCCGACGGCTGCGGGGTCAGCTCCGCCTGGCCGGGGTCCACGAGGAACACCTCGACGTCCCCGCCGTCCAGGCGGGCCGGGACGAGGATGTGCGACGCCTCCTTCGCGTACGGCACGAACGTCTTCACGCCGTCCAGCACGTAGCCGTCGCCGTCGCGGCGGGCGGCGGCGGTGACGGCGCCGGACGGGCCGACCTCCCGGAAGGCGCCGGTCAGCACGGTCTCGCCCTCGTTCAGCGGCGCCAGCAGCGCGCGCTGGGCGGGCGTGCCGTGGCGGGCGATCGGGACGGCGGCCAGAGCGAGCGCCGCGTACGCGGGAACGGGCGCCACGTGCGCGCCGACCTCCCGCAGGATCACCGCCATCTCCACGGGGCCGAGCCCGGCGCCGCCCGCCTCCTCCGGCAGGCACGCGCCGAGCAGCCCGGTCCGCGCGAGCGCCTTCCAGGCGGCCTCGTCGTAGGGGGCGCCGCTCTTCTCGAACGCCTCCAGCCGCTCCTGGGACGCCTCGCGCGCGAGCACGTCGGCGGCCAGGTCCCGCAGCTCCCGCTGGGTCTCGTCGAGGTCGAAGTCCACGTCAGTCGCTCCCTTTCGGCGAGGGCTCGGGGTCCAGCAGGCGGAGCCGCCCGCGGCGGGCGAACTCGGCGCGCAGGGCGGCCTCGTCCCGCGGCGTCATCCGGCGGTAGACCAGTTCCCGGCCGGGCCGCCACCACACCGGGTCGCGGGGGCGCCGGCCCTCGCGGGCCAGCCGCCGCTTGAGGATCTTGTTGGACGCGGTGGCGGGCAGCTCCCGGGCGACCCGCGCGTACCGGGGCGGCCACTTGGGGCCCAGGTCGGCGCGGCCGCGCAGGAAGGCGGCGAACGCGTCGGCGTCGAAGTCGCCGGGCGGCCGGTCGCCGCGCCGACGGCGGCCGCCAGGTCGGCGTGCGCGGCCTCGGTGACGAGCAGGTCGCAGTCGGCGCGTGCGGCGTCCCCGGCCGGCTCGACCGCCGAGCGGGTGGTGTTGAGCGCGACGAGCACGGACCCCGACAGCGCGGCGCCGCCCAGCAGGAACACCATCTCGGGCACGTTGTCCAGCAACGCGCCCACGTGCACGGGGCGGTCCGCGGGCCGCGGGCGGGCGGCCAGCCAGGCGGCCCGGGCGGCGCACTCGGCGACCGTCTGCCGCCACGTCCGGGCGCGGCCGCCCTCGGCGCGCCGGAGCCCGGGCCGGTCGTCGGCGGCCCGCGCCGCCAGCATCGCCGCCACGGTCACCGCCGCGTCCGCCTTCCACCCGTCGTACCGGCTCCCACGGCGCGAAACTAGAACAGATTCTAGTCGGTGTCCAGGGGATGTCAGGAGACGACGGCGCCGTCGCGACCAAAGGGGATAACAGGTTCTCGCCGGAGGGTAGGCTGGGGCCCGCACAGGGGTGAGCGGCCCGCCGGGCGGGCCCGCGCGCGAGAAGGGAAGCGACCGTGACCGCAGAGCCGACGATCACCGACGACACGGCGGGCGGTGCGGGTCGGCAGGGCGGCCGCTCCCGCGGCCAGCTGCAGCGCCGCCGCCGCATCGTGCAGGCCGCCGCCGCGCTGGCCTCGCGCGGCGGCGTGGAGGCCATGCAGATGCGCACCGTGGCCGAGCGCGCGGGCGTGGCGCTCGGCACGCTCTACCGCTACTTCCCGTCCAAGATGGACCTGGTGGTGGCGGTGGTCGGCGAGGAGCTGGACCTGCTGGAGGGCAGCGTCGAACGCCGCCCGCCGCGGAACGACTCCCCCGCCGGCCGCGCGGTGGAGGTGCTGATGCGCGCCACCCGGGGGCTGATGCGCGAGCCGGAGCTGGCCGACGCGCTGATCCGCTCCCTGCTGCTGTCGGACGTGCGCACCGACATCGGCGACCGCCTCACCGCCCTGCTGCTGCGCGCCGCCGCGGGCCCCGGCGCCGACGTCCCCGAGGACGACCGGCGCCGCACCGTGGTCCGGGCGCTGACCAGCGTGTGGACGATGGAGATGATCGAGATCCTGCGCGGCCGCGCCACCGCCGAGGAGTCCCAGGCCCGGCTGGAGACCGTCGCCGCCCGCCTCCTGCACGACCTGTGAGCCCGCGGGCGTCGGCGCGCCTCGGCCGCCGTGTCCGCTTCGACCGCGTTCGTCCGCGGCCCGCGCGGGGCAGGTCTCCGTACCGTCGCGGAACCCTGACGGTGCGTTCACGGCCGGGCTAGCCTGGAGGCCGACCACCCCTGGGACGGAAAAGGTGTGCCAGTGACCGAGCAGCAGCCGGTGCTCAGCGACGGCGTCATCATCGAGTTCATCGATGGCAAGGACGTGCCCGTCGACCACAAGGAGTTCGGCGACCGGGCCGTCGTGATGCGCGACGCCAAGAACCCCGACGGTCCGATCCTCTACTTCACCGAGGCCGAGTGGGACGCCTTCGTCGCCGGGGTGAAGGACGGCGAATTCGACGACCTGCTCGAGGAGGAGCCGCCCCAGGAGCAGCCCCAGGGCTAGAAGCGCCCGCGGCGCGCCCTTCTCGGTCGAGGCGCCCGGGGCGGCGTCCGCCGGTCGGCACGGCCTCAGCAGACGCGCCGCGCCGCGCGCCTCGGTCCGGCGCGCGGCGGCGCGGTTCAGCCGGTCAGCTCGCGCCAGCGGTCGGTGAGGAGACGCTCGCCGTCGGGGGTGAGATCCCCGAAGAGACGCAGACGGGCCAGTCCGCCGTCCGGGTGGATGTCCACGCGGACGTGAGTGACCTCGCGGTCGCCGGGCAGGCGGAAGCGGTGCCGCGCGTCCGGTTGCAAGCGGGTGCGCCCCATCAGCTCCCGCCAGGCCGACGGGTCCTCCGGGGAGGCGCGGCGGGCGTCCAGGCCCGACAGCGTCACCGCCTGCGGCGCGTTGAAGCGCAGGTTGCTGGTGTCGACCTCGGCGAGGCGGATCACGCCCGGGGCGGCGAGCCGGATGACCGCCCACTCGTTGCCGGGCTCGCGGCGCCGCGCGGTCTCCCAGCCCTCGGACTGGTTGCGCGCCAGCCCCGGGAACAGCATGTTGTCGGGCGCCGAATAGAACATGTTCGAGCACTCGACGACGCGGGCGCCGTTCTCCAGCGCGGCCAGGTCGACGGTCAGCCCGGTGAGCAGCCGCGGGTCCGGGACGACGTCGCCGTGCACGCGCAGCCGCGCCACCCCGCCGTCCGGGAAGATGTTGAGCCGCACGTGCGTGAAGCGCCGCTCGACGCCCGCGACCTCGAACTCATGGGCGGTGTCGCCCTTGAGCGGGCTGCGTGGGACGATCTCCACCCAGTCCGCGGCCAGCACCTCGGCGGGCGAGGGATGGCCGTCGACCGCGCACGCCTCCACGGACGCCAGCGGCGGGAAGTTGCCCGTGAACCAGGCCGTGTCGACGACCACGCCGCGGATCACGCCGGGCAGGCCGAGCCGGACGACGGCCCAGTCGTGGCCGAGCTCCCCGTCCTCGCCGGGACGGCGCCGCGCGGTCTCCCACCCGTCGTACTCCTGCCCCTTGACGCCGAACGTCTCCGGCCGGAACGTCGGCGCCCACGGGTTGAGCAGGTTCTCCTTGGCGGCGAAGGACTCGTCGCTGGCCGCGATCACCGACCCGCCGAGGGTGCGGACGGCCAGGTCCGGCAGGGCGGTGAACCCGCTCATGGGCGCACTCTCGCTCATGGGCGCACCCTCGTCAGCAGCTCGCCCCGCGGCTCGTGGAAGTCGACGAGCGCGCCCCGCACCCAGGCGGCCTCGACGACGCCGCTCAGCGCGCGTCCCGCGTACGGCGTGAGGGGGTGGCGGTGCCGCAGGCGCTCCGGGTCCACCGAGAACGTCCGGTCGGCGGCGAACGCGACCAGGTCCGCGTCGTGGCCGACGGCGATGCGCCCCTTGCGCGCGTCCAGCCCGACGAGCGCGGCGGGCTCCTCGGCCATCCAGCGCGCCACCGCGTCCAGCCCGTGCCCGCGCGACGCGGCGGCGGTCCACACGACGGGCAGCGCCAGCTGCAGCGACGAAATGCCTCCCCACGCGGTGCTGAAGTCGCCGCGCTTCAGCTCCGGCGCGCAGGGCGAGTGGTCGGACACCACGCAGGAGATCACGCCGTCGGCGAGCGCCCGCCACAGCTCCTCCCGGTTGGCCCTGTCGCGGATGGGCGGGCAGCACTTGAACGAGGTGCCGGTCGGACCCGGCACGTCCTCGGGCGTCAGCGTCAGGTAGTGCGGGCAGGTCTCGGCGGTCACGGGCAGCCCGCGCGCCTGCGCGTCGGCCAGCGGCTCCAGGCAGTCGGCGGCGGACAGGTGGAGGATGTGCGCCCGCACGCCGGTCTCCTCGACCAGCCGGACGACCCGCTCCACGGCGGCGCGCTCGGCGTCCGGCGGGCGGGACGCGGCGAACGCGGCGAAGTCGCCGCCGCGCGGCTCGGCGAGCGCGTCCGGGTCCTCGGCGTGCACCGCCGCCAGACCGCCCAGCATGGCGATCTCGGCGAACGCCTCGCGCATCTGCCGGGGCGCGAGCGGCGGGAACTCCGGCACGCCCGAGTCGCAGGTGAAGCACTTGAACCCGAACACGCCGCGCTCGTGCAGGGGACGCAGGTCGGACAGGTTCCCGGGGATCGCGCCGCCCCAGAACCCCACGTCCACGAAGCACTGGTCGGCCGCCGCCTTCCGCTTGACCGCCAGCGCGGAGGCGTCGGTGGTCGGCGGCAGCGCGTTGAGCGGCATGTCGATCAGCGTGGTCACGCCTCCGGCGGCGGCCGCGCGGGTGGCGGTCGCGAAGCCCTCCCAGTCGGTGCGCCCCGGCTCGTTGACGTGCACGTGGGTGTCGACGAGCCCCGGCAGCAGCGCGGTGTCGCCGAGGTCGACCTCCTCGGCCGCCGCGAAGGGGGCGTCCAGCGCCCCGATCGCGGCGATCAGGCCGTGCCGCACCGCCACGGCCGCCGCCCGCTCCCCGGTCGGCAGCACCGCCCGGCGGCTGCGGACGACCAGATCGTACGGTTGGTTCGGTCCTGTCCGGCCGGTCACCTCGTTCACTCGGCACCTCCCGCCAGGGATATGTCCTCTGGCCGGACGGGTACTCGCGTCAGCGGCCTGCCGGTGGCGTCCCGGATGGCGGCCACGATCGCGGGCGTGGACGACAGCGTGGGCGGCTCGCCCGCGCCGCGCAGGCCGTAGGGGGCGTGCGGGTCCGGGTACTCGACGATGTCCAGCTTCATCGGCGGCATGTCGAGGACGGTGGGGATCAGGTAGTCGGTGAACGACGGGTTGCGGATCTGGCCGCCGGCCACCTGGATCTCCTCCATCAGCGCCAGCCCGAGCCCCTGCGCGGTGCCGCCGTGGATCTGGCCCTCCAGCGCCTGCCGGTTCATGATCTTCCCGACGTCCTGGACGGCGGCCAGCTCGACCACCTTGACCAGGCCGAGCTCCACGTCCACGTCCACCACGGCGCGGTGGACGCACAGCGCGAGCTGGTTGTGGCTGTTCCCCTGCCCGGTGACCGGGTCCATCTTCTGCGTGGGCCGGTGGTGGTACTCGCGGGTCGCCTCGATCGCCTCGTCGCCGAGGACGTCCTCGATCGACGCCACCACCCCCGCCTCCCGCGACACGATCTTGCCGGCCTGGACGGACAGGTCGGCCGCGGGGACGCCGAGGCGCCGCTCGGCCCGCGCGAGCAGCTCCGCCCGCACGGCCTCGCACGCGGCCTTGACGGCGCCGCCGGTCATGTACGTCTGGCGGGACGCGCTCGACGACCCGGCGTCCCCGACCCGGGTGTCGGCCGGGTGGATCGTCACCCGCTGCACGCCCAGCTCGGTCCGGGCGATCTGCGCCTGCACGGTGACCAGGCCCTGCCCGACCTCGGCGGCGGCCGTGTGCACCAGCGCGGCGGGCTCCCCGCCGATCACCTCCAGCCGCACCCGCGCCGTCGAGTAGTCGTCGAAGCCCTCGGAGAAGCAGATGTTCTTCAGGCCGACGCCGTAGCCGACGCCGCGCACCACGCCCTCGCCGTGCGTGGTCTGGGACGCGCCGCCGGGCAGGTCGCGGATGTCGCGCGACGGGCCGGGCGGCGGCGGCAGCGGCATCGCCTCCAGCCGGTCCAGCAGCTCGGCCAGCGGCGCCGGCGAGTCGATCACCTGGCCGGTGGCCAGCCGCGAGCCCTGCCGCACGGCGTTGCGGCGCCGCACCTCCAGCGGGGACAGGCCGCAGGCGGCGGCGAGCTTGTCCATCATCGACTCGTAGGCGAAGCACGCCTGCACCGCGCCGAACCCGCGCATGGCGCCGCACGGCGGGTTGTTGGTGTAGACGCCGTACGCGTCGATCTCGATGTTGGGGATCTCGTAGGGGCCGACGCCCAGGGACGCCGCGTTGGCGGTGACGTTCAGCGTGGAGGAGGTGTACGCGCCGCCGTCCAGCACGATCTCCACGTCGGCGTACAGGAGGCGGCCGTCGCGGGTGGCGCCGTACTCGTACCGCATCCACGCCGGGTGCCGGTGCACGTGCCCGAAGAACGACTCGCGCCGGTTGTAGCACATCTTCACCGGACGGCCCGTGCGCAGCGCCAGCATGCCCGCGTGGATCTGCATCGACAGGTCCTCGCGTCCGCCGAACGCGCCGCCCACGCCCGCCAGCGTCATCCGGATCTGGTCCTCGCGCAGCGCCAGGCACGGCGCGATCTGCTTGAGGTCGTTGTGCAGCCACTGCGTGGACACGTACAGGTCCAGGCCGCCGTCCTCGGCGGGCACGGCCAGCCCGGACTCGGGGCCGAGGAACGCCTGGTCCTGGATGCCGACCTCGTACTCGCCGGACACCACGACCTCGGCCTCCCGGCGCGCGGCGGCCACGTCGCCGACGCGCACCGGCTGGTGCCGGCAGATCCCGCCGCGCTCCTGCACCCGGTTGCCCTCCGGGTCGGCGATCACGGCGCGGGGGTCGGTGACCGGCTCCAGCACCTCCCACTCGATCGCGATGCGGTCCATCGCCCGCCGCGCGATCTCCGGATGGTCGGCGGCGACCAGGGCGATCGGCTCGCCCTGGTAGCGGACCTCCCCCATGGCGAGCACCGGCTGGTCCTCCGTGCCGTCCAGCCCGTACACCTTGGTCCCCGGCACGTCCTCATGCGTCAGGACGGCGTACACCCCCGGGGTGGCCAGGGCGGGGCCGATGTCGATGGACACGATGCGGGCCCGCGGATGCGGGCTGCGCAGCGTGGCGCCCCACAGCATCCCGTCCATCCACAGGTCGGACGCGTAGGCGAACTCGCCGGTGACCTTCAACGTGCCGTCGGGCCGGGGCGGGCTGTCCCCCACCCCGCCCTGCCCGGGCGCGGTGACATGGCCGGGACTCTTCACCGGAGCGGCCATCAGAGCACCTCCTCGGCCAGCCTCATCAGACGGCGGTGCGCGTCGGCGCCGCGGCGGGCGGCCGCGTCCTGCGCGACGGTGACGAGCTCGCCGTCCGCCACGACGGTGCGGCCGCCGACCAGCAGCCGCGCCAGCGGCGGCGTCTGCCCGAACGCCAGCGCCACCACGGGGTCGTCGACTGCGGCGTGGAAGCCGTCCACCCGCCAGAGCGCGACGTCGGCGAGCCTGCCCGGCTCCAGCGCGCCGAGTTCGTCCTGGCGGCCCAGGCAGCGGGCGCCGCCGAGGGTCGCCATCTCCAGCGCCTGCCGGGCGGTCAGCGCGGTCGGCCCGTACCGGGCGCGCTGCATGTAGATCGCCTGCCGCAGCTCCCCGGCGAGCGGCACCAGCTCGGCCGACGCCGCCCCGTCCACGCCGAGCCCGACCGGGGCGCCCGCCTCCAGCAGGTGCGCGACGCGCGCGATGCCCGCGCCGAGCCGGGCGTTGGAGCTGGGGCAGTGCGCGACGCCGGTGCCGGTGCCGGCGAGCCGCGCGATGTCGGAGTCGTGCAGGTGGACGCAGTGCGCCAGCCACACGTCCCCGCCCAGCCACCCGATCGAGTCCATGTACTCGACGGGCGTCATCCCGAAGTGCCGCTTGGTGTGCTCCTCCTCGTCGAGGGTCTCGGCGAGGTGGGTGTGCAGGCGGACGCCCTTGGCCCGGGCGAGCTCGGCGGCCGCCACCAGCAGCTCCTTGCTCACCGAGAACGGCGAGCACGGCGCGACCGCGACCCGCAGCATGGAGCCGGGCGAGGCGTCGTGGTGGCGGTCGATCGCGGCCTCGGTCTCGGCGAGGACGGTGTCGAGGTTTTCGACGACCTCGTCCGGCGGCAGGCCCCCGTCGGACCGGCCCCGGTCCATGGAGCCGCGGCACGGGTGGAACCGCACGCCGATCTCGGCGGCCGCCTCGATCTCGGCGGCGAACAGGTCGCCCCGTCCCTTGGGGAACACGTAGTGGTGGTCGGTCGTCGTGGTGCATCCCGACAGCGCCAGCCAGCCGAGCCCGGCGGTCGCCGCGTCCCGCACCACCTCGGCGTCCATCCGCGCCCACACCCGGTAGGACGCGACCAGCCATTCGAACAGCGTGCCGTCGACGGCCATGCCCTGCGCGGCCCACTGGTACAGGTGGTGGTGGGTGTTGACGAGCCCCGGCGTGGCCAGGCAGCCGGTGCCGTCGATCCGCTCGGCGCCGTCGACGCGCGGCGCCGGGCCGGGCCCCACCGCCGCGATCCGGTCGCCGTCGATGACGATGTGCCCGCCGGGATGCTCGTCCCCGGACACGGTGACGACGTACGCGTTCTCGATGACCTTCTTCCCGCCGGCCTTCTTCCCGCCGGCCATCTTCCCGCCGGCCATCTTCCCGCCGGCCATCTTCTCGTCGGCCATTGCCGTGCTCATCGGGACGCCGCCTTCCGCCGCGCCGCCAGCCGCACCGCGTCGAGGATCTTCTCGTAGCCCGTGCAGCGGCACAGGTTGCCCGCCAGCGCCTCGCGGATCTCCGCGTCGTCCGGGTCCGGCACCCGGTTGAGCAGGTCGTGCGCCTGGACGATCAGTCCCGGCGTGCAGAACCCGCACTGCACGGCGCCGGCCTCCACGAACGCCTCCTGCACCGGGTCGAGCCGCTGGTCGCCCGGACCGCCCTCGGCCAGCCCCTCGACCGTCCGGACGCGACGCCCCTGCACCTGCCCGGCCGCGACCAGGCACGCGCACACCGGCACATCGTCCAGGTACACCGTGCAGGACCCGCATTCGCCCTGCTCGCAGGCGTTCTTCGCCCCGGGGAGGCCCAGCCGCTCGCGCAACACGTACAGCAGGCTCTCGCCCTCCCACACGTCGTCCACGGTCTCCTCGGAGCCGTTGACGTTGAAGCGGACCCGCATCACGACACCTTCCGTCCGGGTGCGTAGTCGTTCCAGGCCCAGGTCAGCGTGCGGCGCGCCATGACGGCGAGGGCGTGCCGCCGGTAGTCGGCGGTGCCGCGCACGTCGTCGATCGGGGACGCCGCCGCGCTCACCAGCTCCCCGAACCGCCGCGCGACCGCCGGGTCCAGCGGCCGGCGCCGCTCCCAGTCCAGTTCGGCCGCCAGGAACTCCTCGGCGGCGGTGGCGCGGCGCGGCGTCGGCGCCGCCGACCCCAGCCCGGTGCCGACCCGCCGCCGCTCGGGGTGCAGCGCGATCGCGAACGAGCACACGGCGATCACCATGGCGTTCCGCGTGCCGATCTTGGAGAAGTACTGGGGGCCGCTCGCCGGCGCGATCCAGAACGCCCGGATCAGCTCGTCGCCGCGCAGCGCGTTGCGCTTGACGCCCGTGAAGAACTCCGCCGCCGGGATCATGCGGACGCCGCGTTCGGCCGACTCCACCTCGATCTCGGCGCCGGCGGCCAGCAGCGGCGGATGCCCGTCCCCGGCGGGCGAGGCCGCCCCCAGGTTCCCGCCGATCGTGCCCCGGTTGCGGATCTGCGGCGACCCCACCGTCCGGGCCGCCTGCGCCAGCCCCGGCAGCCGGTCCCCCAGCTCCTCGATCAGCCGCGTGTAGGTCACCCCCGCGCCCACCCGCAGCCGCCCGTCCTCGGCCACGTCCCACTCGGCCAGCTCCCGCACGGGGTTGAGGTCGAGCAGCGCCTCCGGCCGCCGCACATCGAAGTTGATCTCCACCATGACGTCCGTGCCGCCCTGGACGGGCACGGCGCCGGGATGCGCGGCCTTCGCGGCCAGCGCCTCCTCCCAGCTCACCGGGCGCAGGAACTCCATGCCCTCACCATTCCCCCTACGTCCCGCTAGTTCCAGGCCTCGGGCGCGGCGGGGGCCTCGTCGTCCAGGACGGTGCCCTCGATCAGCCCGTAGGGCCGGTCCGCGGCGAAGAACACCTCGTTGTCGTTGTCCATGCCGAAGGGCGTCAGGTCGACGGCGAAGTGGTGCTTGTTCGGCAGGGACAGCCGCACCTCGCAGATCTCCGCGCACTCCTCCAGCACGCGCCGCCCCATCTGGTAGAGCGTCTGCTGCAGCGACAGGCTGTGGGTCCCGGCGAAGGCCTCCAGCAGGCACCGGCGCGCCCGCTCGTACGACGCCCCCCACGCGGCGTCCACCCCGCGATGCCGCCACCGCGCCGTCACCGCCGTCGCCAGGATCCGGTCGCGGGTGGGCTCCAGGGTCGTGTACTCGTCCCGGATGAACCCGTGGAACTCGCTGCCGGTCGAGTTGAGCACCAGGAGGTCCTTCAGCCCCGACACCACGGACTCGGGCCCGTCCGGCCCGTCGCTGTGGACCAGGGCCGTCCTGACCTCCCGCCCCGAGCGGACGAACGAGTGCCCGCCGTCGCCGACGCGCTCCCAGGCGTACTCCTCGATCTCCACCCGGGCGTGCCGGATGGTCGGCTGGGACGTCACGAAATGCCGGGCCAGCAGCAGCCCGAACTCCTCGATCTCCCCGATGCCGTGCTTGCGGGCGAACGCGAACACGGTGTTCTTCTGCGTGTCCGTCGGCAGCACCGCCGAGTTGTCGCCGCTCAGATGCACCGCGTCCATGTCGCCGGACAGCGAGATGCTCACGTTCAGGTCTTTGATGCGGTGCGTCTCGCCGTCCCGGGTGACGCGCACGACCCGGGTCTCGGCCTTGCCGTAGCGGTTGGCTCCCAGAGTGATCGTCACAGGCCCTCTCCCAGCAGCTTCGCCAGCCGCAACTCGGTGATCTTCGCCAGCTCGTCCCGGACCTCCGCCCGTTCTGTCTCCGGGTCGTTGCGCAGCCGTCTGCGCAGCTCGGCGAGCATCTCCGCCGCGTCCCGGCCGGTCGCGCAGATCAGGAACACGTGCCCGAACCGCCGCTCGTAGGCCCGGTTCCCTTCGACGAGCGCGGCCTTGAGGTCGTCACCGGCGTCCCTCATCCCCGCCTGCTCGCCGCGCGACCAGGAGGCCTCCTTGGAGTCCCCGCCCGCCCGCTCGCCGATCCGGGGATGCGCGCGCAGCGCCTCCTCGACGTCGGGCCAGGTCAGCTCCTCCATCGCCGCCGCGGCGGCCTTCCACAGCGCCGCCCGGTCCTCGAACGGCCGCCGCGCGGCCACCGCCGCCGCCCATGCGCGCGACGCGCAGCACGAGCGCAGCTCGGCCTCCGCGTCCCGCCGGGACAGCGCGTTGAACCACTCCAGCCCGGGATCCGGCACGGCACCTCCCGACCTACGGGGTCGTCCTTTTCACGAGTACACACACCGATGCCACCCCGGTCGAGATCCACACAGCCCGAACCCGCCCCTCCGCCCCTGCCCCGATTTGTACGTTCCTACAAATCGTCCGCGCGACTCGGGCGACTCGCTGGTACGCGTTCTAGTAGGGCTCCCACGACACCCGACGGCCGGCACAAGAGCCCTGGAAGCGCAAAGTAGAACACGTTACAGTCAGGTGGACGAGGTTCGGGTCGTCGCGTCCGGGAGGGCCGCATGGGCACGCCGGTGATCGTCGAGGCGGTGCGGACGCCGCTGGGGAAGCGGAACGGATGGCTGGCGGGGCTCAAGGCGTCGGCCGTCCTGGCGCACGCGCTGCGCGCGGTCGTGGCGCGGGCGGAGATCGACGCCGCCGAGGTGGAGGAGGTCTTCGCCGGCTGCGTGACCCAGGCGGGCGAGCAGGGCGGGCACGTGGGGCGGTACGCGTGGCTCTACGCGGGGCTGCCCTGGCAGACGGGCGTGACGACCGTCGACGCGCAGTGCGGGTCGGCGCAGCAGGCGGTGCATCTGGCCGCCGCGAAGATCGCGGCCGGGGCGGTGGACGTGGCGATCGGTTGCGGCGTGGAGGTCATGAGCCGCAGCCCGCTGGGCAGCAACGTGGCGCCCGCCAACCCGCGTCCGGACGACTGGTCGCTCGACATGCCGAACCAGTTCGAGGCCGCGGAGCGCATCGCGAAGCGGCGGGGCCTCACCCGCGACGATCTCGACGCCTTCGGGGTGCGGTCCCAGCAGCTCGCCGCCAAGGCGTGGGCGGACGGCCGTTTCGACCGGGAGGTCGTCCCGATCGACGCGCCGGTGCTGGACGAGGACGGCCGCCCCACGGGGCAGGTCCGCACCGTCACGCGCGACCAGGGCCTTCGGGAGACGACGAAGGAGGGATTGGCCCGGCTCAAGCCGGTGCTGGGAGAGGGCGCGCTGCACACGGCCGGGACGTCCTCGCAGATCTCCGACGGCGCCGCGGCCGTGCTGCTGATGTCGGAGGAGAAGGCCGCGGCGCTGGGGGCGCGGCCCCGGGCGCGCATCAAGGCGCAGGTGCTGACGGGCGCCGAGCCGTACTACCTCCTGGACGGGCCGGTGCAGTCCACCGAGCGGGCGCTGGCCCGCGCGGGGATGCGGCTGCGCGACATCGACCTGGTCGAGATCAACGAGGCGTTCGCGTCCGTGGCGCTGTCCTGGGCGTCGGTGCACGAGCCGGACATGGACCGGGTGAACGTCAACGGCGGGGCGATCGCGCTGGGGCATCCGGTGGGCGCCACGGGGGCCCGGCTGATCACCACGGCGCTGCACGAGCTGGAGCGCCGGGACGCCGCCACGGCCCTGGTCACGATGTGCTGCGGCGGGGCGCTGTCCACGGCGACCGTCCTGGAACGCGTCTGAGCCGGTGGACGACCCGGGGCGTCCGCAGGCGCTGGGCGGCGGGGTGTGGAGCATCCCGGTCCCCATTCCGAACAGCCCCCTCGCGTCCACGCTCGTCTACGCGCTGGAGAGCGCGCGGGGCCCGGTGCTGGTGGACGCCGGCTGGGAGCACGAGGACGCCTGGTCGGCGCTCGTCGAGGGGCTGCGGGCGTTCGGCATGGACGTCGCCGACGTCTACGGGGTCGTCGTGACCCATCACCATCCCGACCACGCGGGCCTGGCGGGACGGGTGCGCGAGGCGTCCGGCGCGTGGATCGCCATGCACCGCGAGGACGCGGCGGTCGTCCGGTTGTTCCGGGACGTGGTGCGGCGCGGCGCGCACCGGTCGTGGCGGCCGGACGCGCTGCGCCTCGCCGGGGCGGACGACCGGGACCTGGCCGCGCCGCGCCGCCGCGGCGCGCGCGTCGACCCGCCCGCGGAGCCCGACCGCGAGCTGGCCGACGGGGATCTGGTGGACCTGCCCGGACGGCGCCTGCGCGCGATCTGGACGCCCGGCCATTCGCCCGGTCACATCTGCCTGCACCTGGAGGACGGGGACCGGGTGTTCACCGGCGACCACGTGCTGCCCCGCATCACCCCGCACATCGGGCTGTATCCGTACGACCTGCCGGACGCGGACCCGCTCGGCGACTTCCTGACGTCGCTCGGCCGCATCGCCGGGCTGCCCGCGGCGCGGGAGGCCGAGGCGCTGCCCGCCCACCAGCACCGCTTCACCGGGCTCGCCGCGCGCGCCCGGGAGATCGTCCGGCATCACGAGGACCGGCTGGCCGAGGTCGCCGCGCTGCTGGGCGCCGAGCCGGCGACGTTGTGGCAGGTCGCGGCGGGCATGCGGTGGCGCTCGCCGTGGGAGGCGATGACTCTGCCGGACCGGGAGATGGCGGCGGGCGAGGCGGCGGCGCACCTGCGCACGCTGGAGCGGCGCGGCGTCGCCCGCCGGGACGGGCCGGACGCGCCCCTCCGGTTCGTGCGCGTCGCCTGACCTGCGCGCGGCCGCTCTCCGCCTTCCCGCCCCCGCGGATCCGAGCCGTGTCCTGGCCGGACGGACAGGCCGAGGTGCCGCCGCCGCAAGGCGCGTCACCACGATGAGACTCTTGATGAGACTCGCGTCTCATGTTAGAACCGGTTCTAGTTCACCCGCACCAAGCAAGCGTTCGATCAACTCCCGTGTCCCCGGACGGCGCCCGGCCGGCGCACCGCCCACCCCGGTTGTGAGGACGGCCATGACCCCTGAGATCAACATCATCGATCCCGGCGTCTACGAGAAGGGCGGAGTCCCCCACGAGCAGCTGGCCTGGCTGCGCGCGCACGACCCGGTGCACTGGCACCCCGATCCCCACGAGGAGGTCCCGGGGTTCTGGGCGATCACCCGGCACGCCGACGTGGTGCACGTGTCCCGGCACCCGGAGCTGTTCTCCTCGCACACCCGCACCGCGATGTTCGAGGAGTTCAGCGACGAGGACGTCGCCCTGTACGGGCAGATGATGCTCTTCCAGGACCCGCCGGACCACACCAGGCTGCGCGCCATGGTCAACCGGGGCTTCACCCCGCGCATGATCGGCAGGCTGGAGGACCACATCCGGGCCATCTGCCACCAGATCATCGACGAGGCCGCCCCGCTGGGCGAGTGCGACTTCGTCGAGCACTTCGCCGCCCCGCTGCCGCTCTACACGATCTGCGAGCTGCTCGGCGCCCCGCTGGAGGAGCGCGAGCGGATCTTCTACTGGTCCAACAAGCTGGTGGCGTTCAACGACCCGGAGTTCATCGGCGACCGCGCCGACTCCGCCCGCTACGCCGCCGAGTTCCTGGCCTGGGCCGCCGACCTGGCCGAGAGGCGCCGGTCCGAGCCGCGCGACGACATCGTCACCAGGCTGCTGCAGCCGGCCCCGGACGGGACCCGGCTGAGCGGCGAGGAGTTCCAGATGTTCGTGCTCATGCTGTCGATCGCCGGCAACGAGACGACGCGCACGGCGACCGCGGGCGGCATGCAGGCGTTCTTCGAGCACCCCGAGCAGTGGGAGCGGCTGAAGGCCGACCGGAGCCTGCTGCCGTCGGCGGTGGAGGAGATCGTCCGCTGGGTCAGCCCGCTCAACCAGTTCCGCCGCACCGCCGCCGCCGACACCGAGCTCGGCGGAAAAAAGATCCGCAAGGGCGACAAGGTGGTGCTGTTCTACCCGTCGGCCAACCGGGACGAGGAGGTGTTCGACGACCCGTTCGCCTTCGACATCGGCCGCGACCCCAACCCCCACCTCGGCTTCGGCGGCGGCGGCCCGCACTACTGCCTCGGCGCCCACCTGGCCCGGCTGAACCTGAGGATCGTCTTCGAGGCGATCCTGGACCGGATGCCCGACATCGCGCCCGCGGGCGAGCCGCGCCGGCTGCGGTCCAACTTCATCAACGGCTACAAGGAGCTGCCCGTCCGTTTCACGCCGAGCGCGCCCCGGAACGCCTAGGACGAGCGAGTCAGAGGAGGCCCCCGGCGATGACCGCTGTTCCCGACATCGATCTGGTCGACCCCGGCACCTACGAGCGCGACGGCGTCCCGCACGACCAGCTGGCCTGGCTGCGCGAACACGACCCCGTCCACCGGCACCCCGGCGATCCCGCGCAGGGCACCCCGCCGTTCTGGGCGATAACGCGGCACGAGGACGTGGTGTACGTCTCGCGGCACCCCGAGATCTTCTCCTCGTATGCGCGGCTGGCGCTGTTCGAGGAGCCGACGGACGAGCAGCTCGCGCTGCAGCGGAAGATGATGCTCAACGAGGACCCGCCGCGGCACACCCGCAAGCGCGCCATCGTCAACCGCGGCTTCACGCCGCGGGCGATCGCCGCGCTGGAGGAGCACGTCCGCGAGATCTGCCGGGACCTGGTGGCCGAGGTGACCGCATCCGGCCGCGCCGCGAGCGGGTTCGACTTCGTGCGCGACATCGCCGCCCCGCTGCCGCTCTATGTGATCTGCGAGCTGCTCGGCGCCCCCGCCGCGGACCGCGACAAGATCTTCACCTGGTCCAACACGCTGATCGGCGCGGACGACCCGGAGTTCCAGTCCGACCCCGAGCAGGGCATGGCGGCGGCGACCGCGCTGTACGCCTACGCCAACGAGCTGGCCGCCGCGCGCCGCGACGCCCCCCGCGACGACATCGTCACCAAGCTGCTGCAGCCCGACGCCGACGGCAACGTGCTCACCGGCGACGAGTTCGAGCTGTTCGTGATGCTGCTGTCGGTGGCGGGCAACGAGACCACGCGCAACGCCGCGTCCGGCGGCATGGCCGCGTTCTTCGACCACCCCGAGCAGTGGGAGCGGCTGCGCGCCGACCCCGGGCTGGTGCGCACGGCGGTGGACGAGATCGTCCGGTGGGTGTCGCCGGTCAACCTGTTCAAGCGCACCGCGGTCCGCGACACCGAGCTGCGCGGACGCAAGATCCGCGAGGGCGACAAGGTGGTGGTGTTCTACGCCTCGGCCAACCGGGACGAGGAGGTGTTCGACGACCCGTTCGCCTTCGACGTCGGCCGCGACCCCAACCCTCACCTGGGGTTCGGCGGCGGCGGGCCGCACTACTGCCTCGGCAGCCACCTGGCCCGGCTGGAGCTGCGTGTGCTCTTCGAAACACTCTTGGACGCTATGCCTAATATCGAACTCTCCGGTAACCTCCGCAGACTAAGGTCGAGTTTCATCAACGGGATCAAGGAGATGCCGGTCAGGGTTCGCGAGGACCGCGGGGTCCAGAAGGCGTCGGCGCGTGCCTGAGACGGCCGCGCGTCCGCGGCGCCGCCGCGGGGCCGAGGCATCGCCCGGCAGTCCCCCTACTGGACGGGAGTGGTGCGTGAGCAGGGGCTGGCGTGGCTGAGGCAGAGCAGGCACCGCCCGGGGAGCAGGGCGGTCCGTTGCGCGTCGCACTGCTCTCCTACCGGAGCAAGCCGCACTGCGGCGGTCAGGGCGTGTACGTCCGCCACCTGACCCGCGAGCTGGTCGACCTGGGGCACACCGTGGAGGTGTTCTCCGGGCAGCCGTACCCGGAGCTGGACCGGGACGAGATCGTCCTCACCAAGGTCCCCAGCCTGGACCTGTACCGGGACGAGGACCCCTTCCGCACGCCGGCGCTCGGCGAGTTCCGCGACTGGATCGACGTGCTGGAGTTCGCCCACATGAAGACCGGCGGCTTCCCCGAGCCGCTGACCTTCAGCCTGCGCGCCCTGCGCGTGCTCAGGCGGCGCCGGCGCGATTTCGACGTGGTGCACGACAACCAGGTGCTCGGCCTGGGCAACCTGGGCATCCCCCGCCTGGGCCTGCCGCTGGTCACCAGCATCCACCACCCGATCAGCGTGGACCGGCGGATCGAGCTGCAGGCGGCGCGCGGGTTCGTCGAGCGGCTGGGCAAGCGCCGCTGGTACGGGTTCGTCGCCATGCAGGCGCAGGTGGCGCGGCGGGTCGGGCCGGTGCTCACCGTGTCGGAGTCGTCCAAGATCGACATCGTCAAGGACTTCAAGGTCGACCCGCGCGACATCGAGATCCTCCCGCTGGGCGTCGACACCCGGATCTTCCACCCGCGCGGGCCGCGCGTCCCCGGCCGGATCGTCGCGATGGCCAGCGCGGACGCGCCGATCAAGGGCGTGGACGTGCTGCTGCGCGCGGTCGCCAAGGTCGCCACCGAGCGCGACGTGCACGTGATCGTCGTCAGCCGCCCGCAGAAGGACGGCCCCACCGAGCGGCTGGTCAGGGAGCTGGCGCTGGGCGAGCGGGTGCGGTTCGCGGGCGGCATCGGCGACGAGGAGCTCGGCGAGCTGCTGGCGTCCGCCGAGATCGCGGTGGTGCCGTCCCGGTACGAGGGGTTCTCGCTGCCCGCCGTCGAGCACATGGCGTCCGGCACCCCGCTGATCGCCAGCCGCGCCGGCGCCCTGCCGGAGGTGGTCGGCGACGCCGCCGTGCTGGTGGAGCCGGGCGACGACGAGGAGCTGGCCGCGGCGCTGCGCCGCCTGCACGACTCCCCCGAGGAGCGCGCGCGGCTCAGCGAGGCCGCGCTGGCCCGGGTCCGCGAGCGGTTCGCCTGGCGGGCCGTGGCGCAGGCCACGGTCGAGCACTACCGCGCCGCGATCCGCCAGCACCGGTACCTGCGCTTGGCCGCCGCCGCGCGCCGCAGACGGTAGCCGCGGACCGCGCACCGACCGGCCCCACACACCGACTGAGGGGCGGGCCGCGCGCCCGTCCCCCGTACGGAAGGAGCAGGACCCTGCTGACCGTGGACTTCGAGCGGTTCCGCGTCACCCCCGGAGAACGGGTGCTGGACATGGGGTGCGGCGCCGGACGGCACGCCTTCGAGGTGTACCGGCGGGGGGCGCACGTCGTGGCCTTCGATCTGGACGCCGACGAGCTGGCCGGCGTGGAGAAGATGTTCGGCGCGATGCGCCTTGCCGGTGAGGCCCCCGAGGACGCCACCGCCGAGACGGTCCGGGGCGACGCCCTCGACATGCCCTTCCCCGACGAGCACTTCGACAAGATCATCGCGTCGGAGGTGCTGGAGCACATCCCCGACGACATGCGCGCGATGCGCGAGCTGCTGCGGGTGCTCAAGCCCGGCGGGCAGCTCGCCGTCACCGTGCCGGCGTGGCTGCCCGAGCGGATCTGCTGGGCGCTGTCGGAGGACTACCACACCGCGCCCGGCGGGCACGTGCGCATCTACACCCGCGCGGAGCTGGAGGCCAAGCTGAAGGCCACCGGATTCCAGGTGCAGGGCCACCACCACGCCCACGGCCTGCACTCCCCCTACTGGTGGATCAAGTGCGCGGTGGGGGTGAACAACGACGGCCACCCGCTGGCCAAGGCGTACCACCAGCTCCTGGTGTGGGACATCGTGAAGCGTCCGCTGGCCACCCGGCTGGCCGAGCGCGTGCTGAACCCGCTCATCGGCAAGAGCGTCGTCGTCTACCTCGCCAAGCCCGCCGCGCGGGACCTCCCGGACGCCGGCGACACCGCCGGCGAGGGCGCCGGGCGGGAGACGGCCGATGCGGTCTGAGCCCGGCCCGCCGTCCGTGCCCGGCGTGGTGTCCGCCGACGACATCGTCGCCACCGCGCGCAGCATCGTCGCCCAGCAGGAGCCGTCGGGCGCCATTCCCTGGTTCGCGCCGCTGGACGGCGTCCCCGGCCACGTCGACGCGTGGAACCACGTCGAGGCCGCCATGGCGCTGTCCGTGGCGGGGCTGCGCGAGCACGCCCGCCGGGCCTACGAGTGGCTGCGCGGCGTCCAGCGGCCGGACGGCTCCTGGCCCGCCAAGTGGGTGCTGGGCGAGGTCACCGAGCCGGGCGGCGAATCCAACCACGCCGCCTACCTGGCGGTCGGGGTCTGGCACGAGCTGCTGCTGACCGGCGACGAGGACTTCGCCCGGCACATGTGGCCCGCGGTGCGCCGCGGCATCGAGTTCGTCCTCGGCCTGCAGACGCGGCGCGGCGAGATCCGCTGGATGCGCGAGCCGGACGGCCGGGCGGCCGACCAGGCGCTGCTGACCGGCTGCTCGTCGATCTACCAGGCGCTGCGCTGCGCGGTGGCGCTGGCCGAGCGGCTGGACGAGCCGCGGCCGGACTGGGAGCTGGCCGCCGACCAGCTCGGCCACGTGGTGGCCGCGCACCCGGAGGCGTTCGCCGACAAGAGCCGCTGGTCGATGGACTGGTACTACCCGGTGCTGGCCGGTCCGGTGCGCGGCGCGGCCGCCGCCCGCCGCCTCGCCGAGGGCTGGGACGCCTACGTGGTGCCGGGGCTCGGCTGCCGCTGCGTGTCCGACCAGCCGTGGGTGACCGCGGCCGAGACCTGCGAGCTGGTGATGGCGCTGGACGCGATCGGCGACCGCGACCGCGCGCTGGAGCTGTTCGCCACGATCCAGCACCTGCGCCACGAGGACGGCTCGTACTGGACGGGCTGGCAGTTCGAGAACCGGCGGCACTTCCCCGGGGATCGGTCGACGTACACGGCCGCCGCGGTGATCCTGGCGGCCGACGTGCTGGCGGACGCCACGCCGGGCGCGCGCCTGTTCAAGGAGATCGGCGGGCGCCCGCTGGGGCCGTCGCCCGCCGCCGACCCGATCGCCTGCGGCTGCGCCCTGGTCACCGTATAGCGGCGGGCACCGTGGAGGCGGCGGGCACCGTGGAGGCGGGCACCGTGGAGGCGCCGCTCAGGCGCTCGGCGCGCCCTCGTGCCGTCCGGGGCTGGCGGCGAGCGGGTCGCGGTCGTCGACGCGTTCCAGGACGCGCAGCGACCCCTGGACGCGCCGTTCGACGAACGCGCCGCTGTTCAGCGCGCGCAGATAGATCTGCTGGTACGGGGCCTGACCGCCGTCGACCGGGTCGGGGAACACGTCGTGGATCACCAGCGCGCCGCCGACCGTGACCCACGGCGCCCAGCCCTCGTAGTCGTTCCGCGCGTGCACCTCTGCGTGGCCGCCGTCGATGAACGCCAGCGCCACCGGGGTGCGCCACAGCCGCGCGACCGTGCGGGACGCGCCGACGACGGCGACGACGCAGTCCTCCAGGCCGGCCGCGCCGATCGTCTTGCGGAACGTCGGCAGCGTGTCCATGCGGCCGGTCTCCGGGTCGACCAGCGACGGGTCGTGGTACTCCCAGCCCGGCTGGTTCTCCTCCGAGCCGCGGTGGTGGTCGACGGTGACCACGACCGTGCCGGTGCGCCGCGCCGCCGCGCCCAGGTAGATGGCGGACTTGCCGCAGTAGCTGCCGACTTCCAGGATGGGCGCGCCGCCGTGGCGCGCGCCGTACTCCAGCGCCGTCTCGTACAGCGCCTGCCCCTCGTCCTCGGGCATGAAGCCCTTGGCCTGCCGCGCCGCGCGCAGCAGGTCGGGGGGCATGGGCTCGTGCACGGTGTCCACGGGCGTCCGGGCGGGGGGCGGGGCCGCCGTCGGCGGCTGCGCGCCGGTGGACGCCATGGGGTCGGTCATCCCTGCCTTCTTCCGTGGTCGGTCGGCGGCCGCGGGGCGCGTGGCCCCGGGGCCGGGAGGCTTGCCCTGCCGCGCACTCTATCTCCGCCTCGACGGGATCGCCCCGTCTTGCCGCCCCCGAATGAAACGTGTTCTACTTCGAGCGTGAGGCAGCGCACCCCGAGGGACGCCGGCCTCCGGGGGCGGCCGGGCCGCGCCGCCCGCCGAGCCGGGCGCGGTCCGCGCCACGGCGGCCGGACGGCCGACGCGCCGCCCGGACACGACGGAGTCCGCGGCCCCCGTGACCGAACCGAATGACGTTCGCTATGTTGGCAGCCGGACCTTCCGGAGGACGATGGGGGCGGCGGTCCCGCGGCGTCCGCCGCGATCCGCCGCTAGAACACGTTCGCGTGCCGCCCGCGGAGCGCGGACCCACCGGGAAGTGAACGGAGAATCGCGATGCGCGTACGAGTCGACCCCCTGGTCTGCGAGGCGAACGCCGTGTGCGTGGGGCTGGCCCCCGACGTCTTCGACCTGACCGACGACGACGAGCTGCGGATCCTGCTGCCGGAGGTCCCGCCCGAGCAGGCCGACCGCGTCCGGCACGCGGTGCGGTCGTGCCCCAAGGCCGCGCTCACCTTGGAGGAGTGACTCCGGCCGTCCCCCGTCCCTCCCCGTCCCACCCCTGTCCGCGACCCGCGCGCCCGCGCGGCGTCCGATCTCCCAGCGGAGGCAGCCATGGCACGTGCCGCGGTATTGCACGCGGTCGGCGACACCGAACTCGACCTGCGCGACGACGTCACCGCCGTCAGCCCCGGCCCCGACCAGGTGAAGGTCCGTCTCAAGGCGACGGGGGTCTGCCACTCCGACCTGTCGACCATGACGGGGGTGCTGCCCGCGACGCCGCCCGTCGTGCTCGGCCACGAGGGCGCCGGGATCGTCGCCGAGGTCGGCGCGCACGTCACCCACGTCCGGCCGGGCGACCACGTCGTGGTCAACTGGACGCCCGACTGCGGCGCCTGCCCCGACTGCCTGCGCGGTCAGCCGAACCTGTGCATGACGTTCATCGCCCAGTCGTTCGGCGACCCCCGGTTCCGGCTCGGCGACGGCGGCCCCGCGTACGGCATGGCCGGCTGCGGCACCTGGGCGGAGGAGATGACCGTGCCGCGGCAGGGCGTGATCAAAATCGCCGAGGACGTGCCGTTCGAGTACGCGGCGCTGCTCGGGTGCGGCATCCCCACCGGCCTGGGCGCGGTGATCAACACCGCGCGGGTGCGGCCGGGGTCCGCGGTCGCCGTGGTCGGCGCGGGCGGCGTGGGCCTCGCGGTCATCCAGGGCGCCCGCATCGCCGGCGCGTCGACCATCCTGGCCGTCGACCCCAACGAGGCCAAGCACCCGGTCGCCAAGCGGTTCGGCGCCACCCACGTCGCCACCCTGGACGGTCTGGAGGAGGCCAAGAACCTGCTCACCGGCGGCGCCGGCTTCGACTACACCTTCGAGGTGGTCGGCAAGTCCGCGGCGATCAGCACCGCCTGGAACCTCACCCGGCGCGGCGGCGACGTCATCGTGGTCGGCGCGGGGGCGGCCGACGACACCGTCGAGCTGAGCGCGTTCGCGCTGCTGTTCGACGGCAAGAACATCAAGGCGTCGCTGTACGGCGGCTGCGACCTCAAGCGCGACGTCCCGCTGTTCGTCGACCTGTGGCGGGCCGGGCGGCTGGACATCGACGGGCTGATCTCCCGGCGCATCCGCTTCGAGGACCTCAACGACGCCGTCCGGGCGCTCCGCGAGGGCGAGGCGATCCGCCAGGTCGTCCTGTTCGACTGACGCCTTCGACCGACGCCCTCGACTGACGCCCTCGACTGACGCCCTCGACTGACGCCGTCGACCGCGCCGCCGAACGACGCCTTCGACCGGCGCCTTCGACCGGAGCATCCGATCCGACCGCTTCGACCGATCCACCCGTGTCATCCGGCTTGTTGACCGACTGCCTCGTCCCCGCCGACGCCGCGTGTCATCCTTGGTCGTGTGCGGCGCCCGCCCGCCGCGGCCGAGGCCGTTCGCACCACCGCAAGCACGCACGTCAGTCGAGCCTGGAGCGTGGGTGACCTACGTCGGACGGGGGCGCGGCCGTCGGCCCACAGCGCCCCGGACCCTTCTCGCGGGAGCGCTGCTCGCCCTGCCCGTCCTGGCGGTGCCGGCCTCGCAGGCGGCACCGCCCGCCGGCTCGGAGGCGGCCGCGCACGGCGACCCGCGCGGCGCGGCGCACGGCGGTCCCGGCGTCCAGGACGCCGTCTCGCCCGGCGTGGGCGCCATGGTCCCGTCGGGCGCTCCCCGGGGGCGGCAGGTCCGCATCCGCCACATCCAAGGCGCCGGACACGTGTCGCCCCTCAACGGGGCCCGCGTGACGGGCGTGCCCGGGGTCGTCACCGCGCTGACCGACAACGGCTTCTGGATGCAGGACCCGCGGCCGGACCGCCGCGACGCCACGTCCGAGGGCATCTTCGTCTACACGCGCACCCGGCCGCAGGTGGCGGTGGCCGACGCCGTGCGCGTCGACGGCAGGGTCAGCGAGTTCCGCGCCGCCGGGTCGGCGTCGGCCGACCTGGGCAGGACCGAGATCGACGCGTCCGCGGTCGCGGTGCGGGCCCGGGGCGTGCCGCTGCCCGCCCCCGTGACGCTCGGCCCCAAGGGCCGCCGGCCGCCCCGCCGCGTGACGGGCGGCGCGACCGGCGCCGCGATCGACGTGGAGGCCCGCAGGTCGTTCGACCCGCGCCGCAGCGCCCTGGACTTCTTCGAGTCGCTGGAGGGCATGCGGGTGCGCGTGCAGGACGCGGTGGCCGTCGGCCCGTCCCGCGACGGCCGGGTGCCCGTGCTGCCCGCAGGCGGCGCGGGGGCGGGCCCGCGCACCGCGCGCGGCGGCATCGTGCTGCGGCCGGGCGACGCCAACACCGAGCGGATCGTCCTCGGCGACACCCTGGCCGCGCTGCCCGCCGTGAACGTCGGCGACCGGCTGCCCGGCGCCGTCGACGGCGTGCTCGACTACGGCCACGGGACGTACACGGTGCTGCCGACCGCGACGCCGCGCGTCCGCGGCGGCGGGCTGGCCCGCGAGACCACGCGGCCGCAGGGGCCCGACGAGCTGGCCGTCGCGACGCTGACCGTGGACGGGCTCAACCCGAGCGCCCCGCGCGAGCGGTTCCGCGCCGTGGCCGCCGACATCGTGGAGGGCCTGCGCTCGCCCGACCTGATCACGGTGGCCGGGGTGCAGGACAACAGCGGCCCCGACGACGACGGGACGGTCGCCGCCGACCAGACGGTGGCCGAGCTGATCACGGCGATCAGCGAGGCGGGCGGTCCCGCCTACGACTGGCGGTCGGTGGCGCCCCGCGACAACGCCGACGGCGGCGAGCCGGGCGCCAACATCCGGGTCGGCTTCCTGTTCCGCACCGACCGGGGGCTGGGCTTCGTCGACCGGCCCGCGGCCGCCCTCGGCGACGGCATGGGCGCCGGCGCGGCGGACGCGGGCCCCGACCCGGCCCGCACCGCGGTGCGCGCCCTGGCCGAGGGAGGCCGCGCCCGGCTGAGCCTCAGCCCCGGCCGCGTCGCGCCCGCCGACCCGGTGTGGAACGACTCGCGCAAGCCGCTGGCCGGTGAGATCACCTGGCGGGGCCGGCGGATCATCGTCGTGGCCAACCACTGGTACGCCAAGGCCGGCGACGACCAGCCGGCGTTCGGCCGCTACCAGCCGCCGCGGCGGCCCAGCGCGTGGCGGCGCGCCGCGCAGGCGCGGGCGGTGGCGCGGTTCGTGCGGTCGGTGCGCGCCGTGCAGCGGGACGCCGACGTCATCGTCGCCGGCGACCTCAACGAGCCGGAGTTCTCCGCCCCGGTGCGCTACCTGGCCCGGCGGGCGGGGCTGCGCGACCTGACCGACGAGCTGCCCGTGGCCGAGCGGTACACGGCCGTCTCCGAGGGGAACGCGCAGGCGCTCGACCACATCCTGCTGAGCCCGTCGCTCGCCCGCCGCAAGCACGAGTACGACATCGTCCACCGCAGGTCCGAGTTCGCCGACCGGCCCGTCGGCGACCGCGATCCGGCGGTGGTGCGCATCGACATGGCCGCCCCGCCGGCCCCGAGAGGCGCGGCGGCGCCCGGCAGGTGAGGCCGCGCCCGGCAGGCGAGACGGCGGGCGGGGGCTTCGGGCGATGGCCGACGTGCGCTGCCCGTAGCCGTCGACCATCGCGCATTTCGGTTATCGGTGCGAGCGGCGCGTCCGCTACATCCGAATTGCGGTCCGTCGCCACATGCGCCGAACCGCGTCCCTTATACGGCGCATCTATCGGCTATACGGCGCATCTATGCGGCTATACGGCGCATCGATACGGCGCATCCTGACCCCACGAGGACGCGGCCCCGGACGTCCGCTCCCGGACGGGCCGCGGGGTCATGGCGGCATGGCCCCGCGTTCAGCTCTTCCTTGCGTTCCGGTCATAGACCGCACATCGCCCACGCGGGTACGTTCCGGGCATGGTCAAAGCTGGATGCAGTTGTGGACACGGCAGCGGATGCTCCTGCCCGAAGGGCTGCTCCTGCGGCTGCAACGGTTGAGCCGCACCGCCCTTCGCGCGCGCACCGCCGCCGCGACGAGAGAGCCGACGAACGAGCCGTCGAGGGCGTGAGCGCCGGTCAGGGGGCCGCCGTCCGCCACAGGACCGGCGTCTCCCCGCGGTGGCCGGCGTCCACGCCCACGGCGAGCACGTCTCCGCCGACGGCCGCCAGCGCCGTGAACCGCTGATCCCCCGGCCCGTCGAGACCGTGGCCGTGCGCCGGGACCCGCCGCCACGCGACCCCGTCGGGCGACGCCCACATGGCCGCGTCCTGCGCGCCGGGACGGCCGACCGTGCCGGCCGCCGCGAACCCCTTGGGCGTCACCGCGGACGAGGTGATCTCCGCCCCCTGCTCGGCGCCCGGAGGCACGCTCGTCCGCCACGTCCGGCCGCCGTCGGTCGACACACCGGTGAACGCCAGCCAGCGCGCGGGCGCGCCCGGGGCCTGCGCCGTGCTGCCCCAGCCGAACCCGACCAGCAGGTCGCCGCGGGCCACCACCTGGTGGAAGGCCCCCGAGACGATGCCGGACGGCAGCGGCGGCGGCGCAGCGGCCGACCACGTCCCGCCGTCCCTCGACGTCCACACGGCGGGCAGGTAGGTGGCGGGCGCTTGCCTGCCGCGACCGGCGCCGCCGGTCGCCCGGCGGCCGCCGACGGCCACGTAGCCCTTGGAGGTGGCCGCGACGTCCCGCATCCAGGCGGGGCCCCGCAGGTCGCCCTTGCCCGCGCCGGCGCCGCGCTTCCATCGCGTGAGGTCGGCGGAACGCCAGGTGGCGATCTTCCCGCCGGACGAGCCGACGACCACGTAGCCGGACGGCCCGGAGGCGCACGCCTCCAGGAGGGCGTCCTTCGCGCCGGGGAACCGCGTCCTGCGCCATGCCGCGCCGTCGGCGGACTGGGCCGCCAACGGCGTGGTCTTGCCGTCCGGGGCGGTGACGCGTCCGACGGCGAGCCACCCCTTGGGGCCGTGGACGACGTCGCCGAACCGCTGCCGCGGCCGGCCCGGGCCGCCGACCGCCGCGCCCGCGCCGCTGATCCGGGCGCGCGTCCAGGCGTCGGGGTCCGCGGCCGGCGCGCTCCACACCGCGCCGCCGCCGCCGGTGCTGCCCACGGCGACGACGCGGCCCGCCGCCGCGCTCATCGACGTGACGGTGCGCTCGGGACGGATCACCCCCGGCACGCCGGTCAGGTCCACCGTGGTCACCGGGCGCGCGGCAGCGGCGCTCGACAGCGCCAGGTAGGGGTCGTCGCCCCGGCGTCCGGCGAGGACGGCGGCGGCGCCGGCCGCGACGGTCAGCCCGTTGACGGCGAGGCCGGTCCCCGAGCCGCCGCCCATCGCCCCGATGCCGCCGCCGACCCGCCACGAGCGCCCGTCGCCGCTGCGCAGCACCGTCCCGGCGCCGCCCTTGCCGCGCACCAGGACCGCCAGGCCCGCGGACGTTCCCGCCAGCCGCGCGACGCCGCGGTACGACGGCGCCGACACCTGCCCTGAGGGCGTCCACGTCCGCCCGTCGGCCGACGCGAAGACCACGCCGTAGCGGGTCGCGGCGCGCCGCTTCTTCCCCTTGGCGACGCGCCTGCCCTCCCGGACGACGTACACGCCGCCGGGTCCGGCCACCGGCCCGATCACGGGCCCGTAGGCCCCCTGCGCCCGCGGCAGCGCGACCTGCGTCCAGGTCCGCCCGCCGTCGGGCGACACCCACAGCCCCTCGCCGCGCCGCACGACGGTCCGCTGCCTGCGCTTGCCCTTGCCCTTCACGGTCTTGGCGGCCTTGCGGTCGAACCGGCCGTGCGCCACCAGCCCGCCGTTCCCGAGCGCCGCGACCCGGTCGAGTTCGGTGATCTCGCCGCCTCCCGGGCGGTCGAGGCGCCGCCACGACCGCCCGTCGGCCGAGGTCCACAGCACGGCGCGCTGGTCGCCCCGGAACCGCCCGGTCGGGGAATGGGCGCCCGCGGCCACGAAACCCGAGGGTGTGCGGGCCAGCGCGCTGATCCGGTCGCCGGGGCGGAACGCCGCGGACGCGCTCGCCGCCTCACGGGTCCAGACGCCGCCGTCGCGGCTGGTCCACACCGCCGTCCCGGGGGCCGTTCCGGACGGCGCGGCGGCCTCCCCCAGCGCCACCCACCGGCCCGAACCTCCGGCGACGAGCCGGGGCCGGTCGCCGGGGGCGGGCTCGTCCCCGTTCGCGGCCTTCACGCGCGCCAGCCGCCAGCTGAGGCCGGCGTCGCCGGACACCAGGAACTGCGCGCGTTCCCGGCCCGCGCCGTCGTCGACCGGCTGCTCGCCGCCCACCGCCACGACCGTCCCGCCGGACGCCGCGACCGCGGACAGCTCCTGGACCAGGCCGTCGGTCCCCGCCGGATCGGCGCCGAACAGGCGCTCGGCCGCGACGGCGGCGGGCGCCGCCGGTCCCGCGCCGCCGTCGCCGCTCCCGACCGCGTGCACGCCCGCCGCCACCGCGACGACGACCGCGACGCCGACGGCGGCGCCGGCGCCGACCAGCGCCCCGCGCGCCCCCGCCGCAACCTTCGCGCGCTCAGCGGACTGCCGCTCGGACGCGGGAGCGGGCTCGGGCTCCGCCTTCTCCGCCCGCGTCTTCGGCGAGTCCTCGGTCTCGGTCTTCGGGGCGGCCTTGCTCTTCGATCCGGTCTGCGCCTCGGCCTTCGCGTCGGCCTTGCCCTTCGAATCACCCGTGCTCTGCGAGGCGCTCTTCGCGTCGGTCGTGCTCTTCGGCTCGGTCCGGCTCTTCGGGGCGCTCTTCCGTTCGGTCTTCGGTTCGGTCTTCGGTTCGGGCTTCGGTGCGGCCTTCGCCGCCGGCTTCGGCCGGGGCTCGGGCTCGGCCTTCGATTCGGCCTCGGGGGCGGGCTCCGCCCCGGAGGCGGCGGCGTCGGCGTCATCGGACGGCTGCCAGGACAGGCCCGCGCGCCGCCAGGCCTGCTCGGCGCGCAGCCACGGCGACACGGCGCCCTTGGCGCGTCCGTTCTTGCCCCGGGCCCGCCGCTTCGGCGAAGGCGCCTCCTCTTCCAGCGTCTCGGCCGTGGTGAAGGCCAGCCGCCGCCGGATCCGCCGGGAGTCCTGCGGGCCGGCCTGGTCGGCCCCCGGTGAAGGATCCGCCCCCGCCGACGGCCGGGCGCTGTCCTGCTCAGGGGTCTGTGCCGTCACTCCCGCTCCTTCACACCCGCAGCGGTCCCGCAGGACCCGTCGTTGCCACTCGACGCCCACTCGGTGCCACTCGGCGCCCCGCTCGGCGCTCGGGTCACCATCAAACCGCGTCAGATCAGCGTCTGTACCGACAACCGCGCGATCGCCGGTCAAAGGTGCCGCGGAGCGTTTATATCGCCTCAGGCCAGGCCAAGTTGATCTTTTGCCAGGATCGTGCCTTTGTAGGCGATCCCCTGCACATGCACCACCGGCGCGTCGATCCCCGCGGCGGCGCCGTGCACTTCGCTGGACACGCCCAGCCCCGCGATCTCCAGCCGCACGTCCGGCGGGACGACGATGTCGACGCGCGACTTGTAGGCCGCCACCCGCATCACGGTGACCGACGACGCCAGCTCGACCGACCGCAGGTCGAGCACGCACGCGCCCTTGTAGACCACGACCGTGTACCGCTCCGGCAGCCGCCAGCGGCCGGTGCGGCGCACGTCGCTCTTGTAGGCCATCTGCCAGCGTCCGGCCAGGCCGGTACGGGGTCCGGGGACGACGCGGGACCGCGGCCCGTCCGCCGCCGGACGGGCCGGGCAGGCGCCGTCCCCGGCGTCGGGCAGGTCGGCGGTGAGGCGGTCGAGGTCGGCGTAGGTGCGGGCGGCCAGCACCTGGTCGATGCGCTCGTCCAGCTCGGCCTCGGTCAGCCGTCCCTCCGCGTAGGCGGTGTGCAGCAGGACGAGGCGCTCGTCGCGGTCGCGGTCGGAGGCGCGCATGGAGGACCTGGGCGTGTGCACGGGCCGCGGCCGCTGCTCGACGTTCATCGCATCGTCCCCTTCACGTCCCCTTCACGGCGCCGCGGGGACGGCGCCGCCTGACCCTGAACCCTCGTGCGGCGGGAGTCTCACGGCGAATCGACCTTGGAGCGGAAAATCGAGATACATCGTAACTCGGCTCCGCTCCGCTGGCGAGAGTTATCCGGTTCGACGCGCGCCGCGCGGCCCCGTCGGGACGAGGTCGGTTAGATTCGCGCTAGGGCCGATCTTCGGGGGGAGGGAGGCGACCGTGGGCAGCGCCGTCGGCCACGCGTACGGCCCCTACACGCTCTACGACCTGGACGCCATGCCCGACGAGGACGGGCGTCGCTACGAGCTGGCCGACGGCTGGCTGACCGAGGTGCCCGGTGACCTGTGGCACGACCACGCCGCCGCCCGGCTCCGCGACATCCTCAAGGACGCCGCCGGTCGGGCGGGCGCGGACGTGCACGTGGCGGGCGCGCCGCAGGACGTCATCACGCCGCGCGGCGTCCGCAAGCCCGACGTGTTCGTGGTCAGCCGGGAGGCGGCCCGCGCCGCCTTGGAGCGGCGCAGCCGCGCCTACTACGGCCCGGACCTGATCCTGGTGGCCGAGGTCGTCACGCCGCGCACGGGCAGCGAGCGGGTCGACCGGTGCGCCAAGGTGGCCGAGTACGCCGCGACCGGCATCCCGCACTACTGGATCGTCGACCTGGAACCGCGGCCCGCGGTGACGCTCCTGGAGCTGAGCGGCCCGGCCGGGGGCGGGCCCGCCCCCGACGGCTCCGTCTACCGCATCCTCGCGCGGGCCCGGGCCGGCGAGGAGCTGACGGTCGACCGTCCGTTCCCCATCGGCTTCGACCCGGCCCGCCTGTCGGAGATGGAGTGACCTGCTCCGCGGCGGCCCGGGCCCGGCGCCGCCCGATCGACCGCCGAGTCTGGGGCGGAGGGCGCCGCCCCGCCCTCCGCCGTGGTCGACCGCGCCCGCGTGGCGCGTGCGGACGCGCGGCGCGGGGCCGCACGGACGGCACGTGGCGCTGCTGGTGCGCCCGGACACCGCCGAGCTCCTAGACCTGCTGCCGCATCCCGAGGGCGGCTGGTTCCGCGCGACCTGGCGCACGGCGGCGCGCTTCACCCCGGACGGCTACCCCGGCGAGCGGGCGTCGGCCACCGGCATCTACTTCCCGCTGCCGCCGGGCGAGGAGTCGGTGTGGCACACCGTCCGCTCGGACGAGCTGTGGCCGTGGCACCGCGGCGGGCCGCCGGCGCTCATGCCGGGGCGGCGCCGGCGACCGCTCCGGCCCGGAGCCGGAGACGGTCGTCCTCGCCCCGGACGCGGCCGCCGGCCGGCGGCCGCAGGCGCTGGTCCCGGCCGGGACGTGGCAGGCCGCCCGTCCCGCCGGGGCCGAGGAGGCGCTGGTGAGCCGCGTCGTCTCCCCCGGTTTCGACGCCGCCGACTTCACCGCCCTGTGACGGGCGGCGGAGGCGGCTCAGTAGGTGAGCGCCCCCGGGTCGCGCCGGGCGCTCATCGACCGCATGATGTGCTCCACCAGCGTGATCAGCACCTGCTTGGCGGACTCGCGGTCGCGCACGTCGCACTCGATGACCGGCACGTACGACGGCAGGTCGAGGGCGTCGCGGACCTGCTCGGGCGAGTGCCGCGTCGCGCCGTCGAACCGGTTCACGCCGATGATGAACGGGACTCCGCGGCGTTCGAAGTAGTCCACCGAGGCGAAGCAGTCGGCGAGCCTCCGGGTGTCGACCAGCACCACCGCGCCCAGCGCCCCCTTGGCCAGCTCGTCCCACATGAACCAGAACCGGTCCTGGCCCGGGGTGCCGAACACGAACAGCACCAGGCCGTTGGGCAGCGTGATGCGGCCGAAGTCCATGGCCACCGTCGTGGTGGTCTTGTCCTGGACGGCGCTGGTGTCGTCGATCCCGATGCTCTTCTCGGTGAGCGCCTCCTCGGTCCGCAGCGGCCGGATCTCGCTCACCGCGCTCACCAGCGTGGTCTTGCCGACCCCGAACCCGCCGGCCACCAGGATCTTGACGGTCAGCGCGGAATCGCCCTGGTGCGGGCCCGCGTCAGAGCGCACGGATTCCATCGATCACTTCCTTGAGTACGCGCTCGCTGGGGAACTGGGCCACCGGCGCGGGTCGGCGGACCTGGATCAGCGAGCGGTCGAGCAGGTCGCCGAGAAGGACCCGGACGACCCCCAGGGGGAGTTCAAGTTCCGACGCTATCTCGACGACCGACAGCGGAGTACGGCAAAGCGCCAAGATCATCTCATGTTCCGGCTCCGGTGCCCACCGGTCCGCCGCCGGACCGGCGGGCGGTCCGGGCGGGACCTGCGTCGCCGCGGCGCCGCCGGCCTCGCGCGCGGCCACCGCCGCCTCGTCGGTGACGATCAGGGCGACCAGGTCGAACTGCTCGGCGCGCTGATGGTCGGTGCGGCCTCCGGTGAGCGCGTAGGGGCGCACCACCGGTCCCGCCGACTCGTCGTTCCATGCCGGGGCCCGGCGGCCCGCGTCCTCGGGCCCCGTCGGGTGCGGGCCGGCCACGTCAGACGCCGCCCGGCTCGCCGGCGCCCACCCGCGGGTCGGCCGACAGGTGCTGCCCGACCCGGGTGACGAGCATGGCCATCTCGTAGGCGATGACGCCGAGGTCGGCGCCCGCCTCCGCCAGCACGGCCAGGCACGCGCCCTGCCCGGCGGCGGTGACGAACAGGAAGGCCGACTCCATCTCCACGATGGTCTGCCGCACCGGGCCGCCCCCGAAGCTCTCCCCCGCGCCGCGGGCGAGGCTCTGGAAGCTGGCCGCCACCGCCGCCAGGTGGTCGGCCTGCTCGGGCTCCAGCCCGCTGGAGGCGGCGATGCGCAGGCCGTCGCTGGACAGCACGACCGCGTTCTGCACCTGCGCGACCCGCTGGACGAGATTGTCGAGCAGCCAGCTCAGCTCGCCGCCGGCTCCGCCCGCCGTATCCGTTCCAGCCTGTTGGGGTTGTGTCATCGGCTGTCGTCCTCCTGGGCTCGGGGTGGTTCGGCTGAGGGTTGCGGCGGGGCGCCGTCCCGCTCCGCCTCGGTGCGGCCGCGCTCCCAACCGCGCTGCATGGCGGACATCATCGAGCGAAGGCTCTCGGGCGAGCGCGGCGGGTCCGCGGCGGCCGGGCGGGCTGCGGCGGGGTCTGCGGGCGGGGCGCCGTGCTGCGGCGGCGCGGGCGGAGCGGGCAGGGGCCCGGTGTCGCCGGCCGAGGGGGCGCGGTCGACCGGGGGGCGCCGCCCGGCGGCGGCCAGCTCGGCGTCCACCCGCTCGCGCAGCTGGGGCGCGAGGTGCGTCTGGCGCCTGCGCCGCGGCAACCCGTCCTTGGTCATGAGCGGCTGGGGGGCCGGCGCCTGGGGCCGGGCCGCGCCCGCGGACGGCCCTCCCGCGTCGCCTCCGGCGGGCGGGCCTTCGACGCGACGCCGCTGCGGCAGCGCCTCCGGCGCCGCGTCCCCCGGCGGGAGCGGCGCGGGGCGCCCCGGCGTCCCCGGCTCCTCGGACGCCGGCTCGGTGGGCGCGGACGGCTCGACGGGCTCCGCGACCAGGCGCATGACGCCGGTGTGGCCGTTCGCGGCCGTCTCCGAGGCGGGCGCCGAGGCGGCCACGGGCTGCAGGATCACCTGCCGCTCCTGGCCTTCCGCGACCGGCCGCGGCGGCTCCTCCGGCTCGGGCTCGACGATGAGCGACGAGGGCAGCAGCACGACCGCCGTGGTCCCGCCGTACGGGGACGGGCGCAGCGTGACCTGGATGCCGTGGCGGCGGGCCAGCCGCGCCACCACGAACAGGCCGAGCCGGGCGCTGTCGGCCGGGTCGAACTCCGGCGGGTCGGCCAGCCGCTCGTTGGCCAGCTGCACCGCCTCGAGCGACATGCCGAGGCCCCGGTCCTCCACCTCGATGGCGAAGCCGCTGGCCACCGGATGGCCGCTGACCTGCACGGGCGACTGCGGCGGGGAGAACGCGGTGGCGTTCTCCACGATCTCGGCCAGCAGGTGCACCACGTCGGCGACCGCGGCTCCGGCCACCGCCAGCCGGGGCAGCGGCTGCACCCGGACCCGCGGGTAGTCCTCGACCTCGGCGACGGCGCCGCGCACCACGTCGACCAGCGGCACCGGCTTGCGCCAGCCGCGGCCGGACGGGCGGCCCGCGAGGATGACCAGGCCCTCGGCGTGCCGCCGCATGCGGGTGGCCAGGTGGTCCAGGCGGAACAGGTCGGCCAGCTCGGCGGGGTCCTCGGTGCGGTGCTCCATCTCGTCGAGCAGGCTGAGCTGGCGGTGCAGCAGCGCCTGGTTGCGCCGGGCCAGGTTGACGAAGACCTCGTTGATGCCGCGCCGGGCGTTGACCTCGGCGGCGGCCGCCTGCAGCACCGCGTCGCGGGCGCGCGTGAACGAGTCGGAGATCTGCCGGATCTCGTCGATCTGGTACTCGTCGAGGGGCTCCGCCTCGTCCGGGGCGATGGGCCGTCCGGCGCGCGCGTCCTCGGCGATCTGCGGCAGGCGCCGCTTGGTGAAGTCGACGACGCGGGCGGCGAGGGAGCGGCACTCGCGCAGCAGCCGCCGCGAGACGCGCGTCGCGACCACGATCGACGCGACGAGGGCCGCCATGCCGAGGACGCCCGCCACGGCGAGCCGGGCGAACACGCCGAGGGCGATGCCGCGGGCCCGTTCGGTGATGCCCTTGAGAACCTGGTTCTCAAAGCGGTACAGGCGGTCGAGGACGGGGTGGGCGGCCGCGTGCCAGTCCGCCGCCTCGATCGGCGGCTTCATGAACGCGGCGGGGTCGCCGACGGAGGCGCCGCCGCGCGCCGCGGCGCCGGTGAGGCCGGTGCGCGCGGGGACCCGGGCGGCCGGGATCGCCGCGTGCAGGACCCGCTCCTCCAGGGCGTTCAGCCGGGCGAACTCCGGCGCGGTGACGAGCCGGTCGTACCGGGAGCGGTCGGCGGCGGGCAGGCTCGGCACCGTGTCGGCGTAGGCGTTCCGCTGGACGCCGACGAACTGGGCGAACTGCGCGCGTTCGGCGGCGGTGAGGCGGCCGGCGGCCAGCGCGCCGGTGATCAGGGCGTCCTCGCGGGCCAGGTACTCGCGGGCCCGGGTGAGCTGCAGCAGCGTGCGGGACTCGGCGGTGATGCGCGGGTCCTCCGGGGTGACGGCGCCGTAGACCGCGAACGCGGCGTCGATGACGGCGGTGTAGTCGTTCATGACCCGGGTCCGCTCGGCGCCCCGCGCGTCGACGAGACGGCGCAGCGCGTCCAGCTCGCCCAGCCGGCGCAGCAGCGCGTCCAGGCGCGCGCGGACGGGCGGTTCGATCACGCCGCGCGTGTCGGAGTCCTTGCTGTAACGCTCCACGGTCGCGCGCAGGCGGTCGGTGGCGCGGCGCTGGGCGGCCAGCTCGGCGCGCGGCGCCGCGGCGCGGCCGACCGCGGCGGCCATCGACAGGCGGCGCTCCTTCTGCAGGGCGTCGATCAGCCGCTGGGTGGGCAGCAGCGTCCGGTCCTGGAGCTTGCCGCTCTCCAGCAGCTCCTTGGCGTCGCCGAAGCTGATGGCGGTCAGGTAGGCCCACAGCGCGACGAGCGACACCAGCGGCACGAGGAGCATCAGCGCGACCCTCGACCGGATGGAGGTCAGACGGCGTGGCATCACGGCTGGCGCACCCTGTGCGGGGGGATGGTCGCGGGCAGTCGGGGGGACGACATGCGGGGGAACCTCCCGAATGCAGCGTTTGCGGGGGCCTGCCGGAGCCTACTACGGCGGCTCCGCGATGCCGATCTTCGGCGCCCGCCGCCCGAGCAGGGGAAAGCGCGCGCCGCGCCCGGACGGGCGCGTGCGACCGCGGGCTCCATGGACGAGCGGTACGGCGTCGCGGCACGCCGGCGGGCGGGCCGACGCGCGCGCAGCAGCGGCGGGACGGCCCGCCCGCCGGCCATCAGGCACCTCCTCAGCCGAACCTCGGATCGACGTGCAGGTGCGTGCCCACCCGCTTGATCAGCACGGCCATCTCGTAGGCGATCAGCCCGGCGTCGGCGTCGGCGTCGGCCAGCACGGCCAGGCAGGAGCCGTCGCCCGCGGCCGTCACGAACAGCAGGACGTTGTCCATCTCGATGATGGTCTGGCGGACGTTGCCGCCGCCGAAGTGCCGTCCGGCACCCCGCGCCAGGCTCTGCACGCCGGCGGCCAGCGCCGCCAGGTGCTCGGCGTCCTCGCGGGCCAGCTCGCGGGAGGCGGCGACGGCCAGGCCGTCCCGGGACAGCAGCACCGCCTGCCGGACCGCCGGCACGCGCTCGGCGAAGTCGTTGACCAGCCAGTTCAGCTCACCGGTCGCGGTGTTGTGCGTCATCTTTCCCTCGTCGGTCGGCAGGCCCCCGGCGTCCGCGTCGGCCGATTTTCGGACGCGTCCCCGGCCCCTGAAAGCGCCGCAGACATTACCAGCCGCTTTGCCGCTTTTCCACGAAACCGCCATATGGGGCGGTGATGGTCGTCACCCACCGGCGACCCCGAGGAAGATGTCGCATTTGCGAAATTTGTCGGTATTGACACCTGATGTCGCGCAGGTCGGGGCGGCCGGCGCGGGGCGCCGCGGCGCGGTCCGACCGGGGCCGAACCTGTGAGATGATGCGCGGACCGGTCCTCGGACGACGCCGAACGGCGTTACGATTCCCGCCGTGAGTCCCGAAACCCAGGCATCCGAGGCACTTCCGTCGAGACGCCGCCGCACACCCCGCGGCGGCCGGCACCGGGGCCCCGAATCCTTCTTGCTCCCCCCGGGCGCTCCCCCGCTCGTCCTGGCCGTCCCGGGGCCTGCCACGGGCGGAGGCGGCGCGATCGCGTCCGAACTGGCCGTGCTGGTGGAGACCGAGCAGACCGGGCAACCCGCTCTGGTCGGCCACCTCGAGGGCGAGGAGGCGTCGCTGCGGTCGGTTCTGGCGGGCGTGCGGCGGCAGCGTCCCGAGGAGCCCGCCGCCGTGGTGGTGCCGCTGATGACCGGCCCGCACCCCCGCATCGACCCCCTGCTGCGCGACGCGGTGGCGTCCGCGCCCGAGCCCGTCCTGCTCGCCGAGCCGCTCGGCCCGCACCCCCAGATCGCCGCGGCCCTGCACGAACGGCTGGCCGAGGCCGGGCTGGCCCGCGCCGACCGCATCCGCATGATGAGCATGGTGACGGCCGCCAGCGGCTTCCTCGTCGTCACCCCCGGCGAGCAGGCCGCGCTGCGGCAGGCCGAGGTCACCAGCGTGCTGCTGGCCTCGCGGCTGGCCGCCCCGGTCTTCACCGCCCTGCTGGACGATCCCGCCGGCATCGACGCCGCGGTCCGGCAGCTGCGCGACGCGGGCGCCAACCGGCTGGCCATCGCCCCGTACGTCGTCGACGGAGAGCCGTACCGGGAGGCCATCGCGGCCGCGGCGGCCCGCGCCCAGGCCGAGTACGCCGCCCCGATCGGCGCCCACCCGGCCCTGGCGGAGCTGGCCGCGCTCCGCTACACCGAGGCCATGGAGCGGGCCCTGACCGCTCTGGAGCGCCGCTGACGGGACGGTCCCGTCGGCGCGGGCGCGCCATCGCGGCATCTCGGCTCCGCGGGGCTCACGCCGCCCCGCCGTGTCGCCGTGCCCTGCCGCCCGGCCGCGCGACGACGGCCGAGGCCGCCGCACCGCCCTGCCCGCCTGTCGGCGCCGCGTGACGACCGCCGTAAGAGACGTGCGCACGGCCGCCCCCGCCCCATCCGTATCCATCCGCACAGAGCCCCCGTCGCGGCCGTCGCCGCCCATGGACGATGCGCGTCAGGCGTGCCGTCCCTCGGCGGGTGCGGCACGCCTGACCCGCGTCACCGGTTCCTGAACTTGGGCGGGCGCTTCTCCATGGTCGCGGCCATGCCCTCGGCCAGGTCCTCGGTGAAGAACGCCAGCGTCTGGGCGCCGGTCTCGGCCGCGAGCTGCGCGCGCAGCCCCGGCGCGTCCAGCGACAGGTTGAGCAGCTCCTTGGTGCGGCGCAGCCCGTAGGGCGACTTGGCGAGCAGCTCGTCCGCCAGCGCCAGCGCGCCCGCCAGGTCCCCGCCCTCCTCGACGATCTCGGTGACCAGGCCGAGCTCCGCCGCCCGACGCGCGTCCAGCCGCTGCGCCCGGTAGAGGATCTCGGCGGCGCGTGCCGGGCCGACCAGCCGGGGCAGCAGCCACGACAGCCCGCAGTCGCCCGCCGACAGGCCGAGGTCGACGAACGGCACCACGAACGTCGTCGTGGGGTCGGCCACCCGCAGGTCGCAGGCCAGCGCCCAGGACACCGCCATGCCCGCCACCGGCCCGTGCAGCGCCGCGATCACCGGCTGCGGGATCTCCCGCAGCCGCGCCGTCACCTCGCCGCCGCGGGCGATGCCCCGGTGGATCCGCTGCGCGCGGCCCTCGCCGCCCCGGTCGTCCCCGCCGTCGCCCGTGCCGTCGCCCTCGCCGTCGCCCGTGCCGTCGTCGGCGCCGCCGCCGCGCAGGTCCATGCCCGCCGAGAAGCCGCGTCCCTCGCCGGTGAGCACCACGACCCGGGTCTCGGCGTCGCGCATCAGCTCGTTGAGGACGTCGATCATCTCCTCGGTCACCGCGGCGGTGATCGCGTTGAGCCGCTCCGGGCGGGACAGGGTGATCACCAGCACCCCGTCCCGCCGGTCGAGCCTGAGATCGCCCATCGCGGCCGGCGGTCAGGACCCGAGGTGCTGGATCAGCGGGCCCATCTGCTCGCCGGGGTTCTTCGGCACGGTGTACGGCTCCTGGGCGTTGATCGCGTCCCAGTTGTCGCGGATCGCCTCCACCGTCAGGTCGCCCTTGGTGCTCCAGCCCGGGCCCTCGGCCACGAACACCCGGGCCACGCGGCCGCCGCCCACCGTGTAGACCTCGCCGCTGACCGGCACGCTCTCGTGCGCCAGGTAGGCCACCAGCGGGGTGACCTTGTCGACGCCGAGCTTCTCGGCGGCGTCGGCGGGGAACAGGTCCTCGGTCATCCGGGTCCACGCCACGGGCGCGATCGCGTTGGCCTTGATGCCGTACTTGGCCCCCTCGTGGGCGAGCGTCCGGGTGAACCCGACCAGGCCCATCTTGGCGGAGGCGTAGTTGGCCTGCCCGAAGTTGCCGAACAGCCCCGCGGGCGACGAGGTGTTGACGATGCGCCCGTAGCCGTTCTCGCGCAGATGCGGCCAGGCCGCCTTGGTGACCAGGAACGAGCCGCGCAGGTGCACCGCGATGACCGCGTCGAACTCCTCGACCGTCATGTTCTTGAACGACCGGTCGCGGAGGATGCCCGCGTTGTTGATGACGATGTCGACCCTGCCGAACGCCTCGAGCGCCGCGCGCACGATGGCCTCGGCCCCCTCGGGGGTGGCCACGTTGTCGGGGCTGGCCACGGCCTCGCCGCCGTTCTTGCGGATCTCCTCGACGACCTCCTGGGCCGGACCGGCGGAGGCGCCGACGCCGGAGCGGTCCCCGCCCAGGTCGTTGACCACCACCTTGGCGCCGCGCGCGGCCAGCTCCAGCGCGTGCTGGCGGCCGAGGCCGTGGCCCGCCCCGGTGACGACCGCGACCCTGCCGTCGTAGCGCAGTTCCGACATCCCGCTCTCCTCACATCGCACCGACACGTCGACGGGTGTGTCCCCCAGGTAATCACTCCGGGGTTACCCAGTGGTACCACCCGACCGAATCCGGCTCGGCCGCGCCCCCGGCCGTGCGCGTCCCGGCCCGGCGGCGGCGAAACGGCGGCGCCCCCTCTCACCAGGGCGCCGGAGCACTGCGGCATGGATACCCTCCGCGCGGGGTGGCGATCCCCCGGCCGTCCCGGCACGCTTGTGGGGACGGCCGATCACGCGAGGAACCCCAGGGGTGCCGGATGACGGGAATCATCGCCAAGGAGATCAAGGGCGGCCGGTTCGTGCGGCAGGCCAACCGCTTCACCGACCGGATCACCGCGGACGGCTCCAGCGGGTACCCCGCCGAGCCCGGCCGCTACCGGCTGTTCGTCTCCTACGCCTGCCCCTGGGCGCAGCGCACCCTGATCGTCCGGCGGCTGCTGGGCCTGGAGGACGTGATCGGCCTCGGCGTGGTCGACCCGATCCGCGACGACCGCGGCTGGCGCTTCCCCGAGCCCGACCCGGTGACCGGCGCGACCTTCCTCGCCGAGCTCTACCGGGCCACCGACCCGTCCTACGACGGCCGCGTCACGGTCCCGTGCGTGTGGGACACCCGCACGGAGCGGATGGTCACCAACGACTTCCCGGCCATCACCACGACGATGGAGCTGGAGTTCGCCGCCCACCACGCGCCCGGCGCCCCGGACCTGTACCCCGAGGAGCTGCGCACCGAGATCGACGAGCTGAACGAGCTGATCTACACGACGGTCAACAACGGCGTGTACAAGGCCGGGTTCGCCACCTCGCAGGAGGCGTACGACGAGGCCGTGGACGCGCTGTTCGACACCCTCGACCGCCTGGAGGAGCGCCTGGCGACCCGGCGCTACCTGATGGGCGACCGGATCACCGAGGCCGACGTGCGGCTCTACCCCACCCTGGCCCGCTTCGACCTCGTCTACTACGGGCACTTCAAGTGCAACCTGCGGCGGCTGGCCGACTACCCGAACCTGTGGGGGTACGCCCGCGACCTGTACTCGCTGCCCGCCTTCGGCGAGACCACGAACTTCGACCACATCAAGCGGCACTACTACGCGACACAGCGCAACGTGAACCCCTCCGGCGTGGTGCCCAAGGGCCCGATCATCGACTGGACGGAGCCGCACGACCGCGCACGTCTCACCGCGAGCTGACCGCGCCGCGGAGCCGCGGCCGAGACGCCCGCGACGACGCGGTTCTCGGCGGCGCCGCGCCGCGCGTCACACCGACGCCCCGTGTTCCGTCCGGAACCCGCAGGCTCTGCGAGGGCGTCATACGTCCTGCGGGACGGGGTCCGCGCGACGCCCGTCCCGCGAGGCATCACACGAGCACACCGACGAAAAGGGGCGCCCATGCGCAGCGCGTTCTTCGGCAACATGGACCAGGGCCAGCAGCTTCCCGGCCATTTCGCCCTGCAGAACCCCAAGATGCTCCGCGTCCATCTCAACGGCGATGTGCTGGCCCGCCAGGGCTCCATGGTCGCCTTCCAGGGGCAGATGGACTTCGAGTACGAGGGCGCCGGGGGCATCGGCAAGTTCATGAAGAAGGCGCTCACCGGCGAGGGCGTCCCCACGATGCGGGTCAAGGGGCAGGGCCTGCTGTTCCTGGCCCACGACGCCGACGACATCCACCTGTTCTACCTGGAGAACGAGGGCCTGACGGTCAACGGCTCCAACATCCTGGCCTACGACGCGCACCTGCAGTCCGACATCAAGCGCGTGCAGGGCGCGGGCATCGCCGCGGGCGGGCTGTTCAACACCACCCTCACCGGCACGGGATGGGTGGCGATCACCACGCACGGCACCCCGGTCATGCTCGACTGCGGCCGCGCGCCGACGTTCGTCGACGGCCAGTCCGCGGTGGCGTGGAGCAGCCACCTGCAGGTCGGCGTCAACCGCACCTTCAAGATGGGGGCGCTGATCGGCCGCGGCAGCGGGGAGGCCATGCAGCTGGCCTTCCAGGGGCAGGGCTTCGTGCTCGTCCAGGCCAGCGAGGGCCCGACCGTCCCGCCGCACACCCACTGAGCGGCGACGGTTCAGGGCCGTCGCGGGTTTGCAAAGATGTTGACGAATCCGCCGTGCCCGATTGGGCGAGATCTACCGTAACGCGGTCCCGCGGGGCGGGGCGCAGCCGTCGCGGCGTCCGCGGCGGACGAGTGCGAGTAGCCTTAAGTCGTCTCAGAACACACCTGCGAGCTGCGGAAGAGGGCGATCTCCGCCGTGTCGACAGAGTCGCACACAAGTGCCGACCCCAAGCACACAGATTTCGGTGCCAATGAGTGGCTGGTCGACGAGCTGTACCAGAAGTACCTCGAAGACCCGAACTCCGTAGACGAAGCGTGGTGGAGCTTCTTCGCGGACTACCGGCCGGACACCCGGCCGTCCGCGGCCTCCGCCGACGCCGCCCAGGCCACCGACGGAGCGGCCGTGACGGCCGCCAACGGCACCGCGGCCGCCCCGCCGACACAGCAGCAGCCGTCCGCGCCCAAGGTCGAGGCCGCGCCGAAGGCCGCGGCCAAGCCCGCGGCCAGGCCCGAAGCCAAGCCCGAAGCCAAGAAGGCCCCGGCCGTCCCGGTGCCGGCGGACGCCGAAGAGATCCGGATGCGCGGCGTGGCGGCCCGCACCGCCGCGAACATGGACGCCAGCCTGGCGGTGCCCACGGCCACCAGCGTCCGTGCGGTCCCGGCCAAGCTGCTGATCGACAACCGGATCGTCATCAACAACCACCTGAAGCGGGGCCGCGGGGGCAAGGTCTCGTTCACCCATCTCATCGGCTACGCCGTCGTGCGGGCGCTGCAGGCGATGCCGGAGATGAACTACGGCTACACCGAGGTCGACGGCAAGCCGACGCTGATCAAGCCGGCGCACGTCAACCTGGGCCTGGCCATCGACCTGCAGAAGGACGACGGCACCCGGCAGCTGGTCGTGCCCAACATCAAGGCGGCCGAGACGCTGGACTTCCGCCAGTTCTGGGCCGCCTACGAGGAGATCGTCCGCAAGGCGCGCGGCGGCAAGCTGACGCTGGAGGACTTCCAGGGCACGACGATCAGCCTGACCAACCCCGGCACGATCGGCACCGTGCACTCGGTGCCGCGGCTGATGCCCGGCCAGGGCTGCATCATCGGCGTGGGCGCCATGGAGTACCCGGCCGAGTTCGCCGGGGCGTCCGCCGAGACCCTGGCGCGCAACGGCATCAGCAAGGTCATGACGCTGACGTCGACCTACGACCACCGCATCATCCAGGGCGCGCAGTCCGGCGAGTTCCTGCGCCGCATCCACCAGCTCCTGCTGGGCGAGGACGGCTTCTACGACGAGATCTTCGAGGCGCTGCGCATCCCGTACGAGCCGGTGCGCTGGGTGCAGGACATCTCGGCCAGCCACGAGGACGACGTGGCCAAGGTCGCCCGCGTCCACGAGCTGATCCACGCCTACCGGGTCCGCGGCCACCTCATGGCCGACACCGACCCACTGGAGTACAAGCAGCGCCGCCACCCCGACCTGGACATCCTCGAGCACGGCCTCACCCTGTGGGACCTGGAGCGCGAGTTCGCCACCGGCGGGTTCGGCGGCAAGCCGACCATGAAGCTGCGCGACATCCTGGGCGTGCTGCGCATGGCGTACTGCCGCACGGTCGGCATCGAGTACATGCACATCCAGGACCCCGAGGAGCGGGCCTGGATCCAGGAGCGCGTCGAGGTCCCCCACGAGAAGCCGACGCGCGAGGAGCAGCTGCACATCCTGCGCCGCCTCAACAGCGCCGAGGCGTTCGAGACGTTCCTGCAGACCAAGTTCGTCGGGCAGAAGCGGTTCTCGCTGGAGGGCGGCGAGTCGCTGATCCCGCTGCTGGACGCGGTGATCTCGTCGGCCGCGCAGGCCCACCTCGACGAGGTCGTCATCGGCATGGCGCACCGCGGCCGGCTGAACGTGCTGGCCAACATCGTCGGCAAGTCCTACGGGCAGATCTTCGGCGAGTTCGAGGGCAACCTGGACCCGCGCAGCGCCCAGGGCTCGGGCGACGTGAAGTACCACCTGGGCGCCGAGGGCGACTTCGTGGCCCCCGACGGCTCGAAGATCCGCACCTCGCTGGTGGCCAACCCGTCCCACCTGGAGTGCGTCGACCCCGTGCTGGAGGGGGTCGTCCGCGCCAAGCAGGACATCCTGGACGTGGGCGAGGCGGGCTTCACCGTCCTGCCGATCCTCATCCACGGGGACGCCGCGTTCGCCGGGCAGGGCGTGGTGGCCGAGACGCTGAACCTGTCGCAGCTGCGCGGCTACCGCACCGGCGGCACCGTGCACGTGGTGGTCAACAACCAGGTCGGGTTCACCACCGCGCCGGAGTACTCGCGGTCCACCGTCTACTCCACCGACGTGGCCCGGATGATCCAGGCGCCGATCTTCCACGTCAACGGGGACGACCCGGAGGCGTGCGCGCGGGTGGCGCGGCTGGCCTTCGAGTACCGGCAGACCTTCAAGAAGGACGTCGTCATCGACATGGTCTGCTACCGGCGGCGCGGGCACAACGAGTCCGACAACCCCTCGTTCACCCAGCCGCTGATGTACGACCTGATCGACGCCAAGCGGTCGGTGCGCAAGCTGTACACCGAGGCGCTGATCGGCCGCGGCGACATCACGGTCGAGGAGGCCGAGGCGGCGCTGCGCGACTACCAGGAGCGGCTGGAGCGGGCGTTCACCGAGACCCGGGAGGCGGCCAAGCGGCCGCCGGAGCCGGGGTCGGTGGTCAAGCCGGACGTCGAGGAGCGCATCCCGATCGACCACGCCGGCGTCGACACGGCCATCTCGCAGGAGACGGTCAAGCGGATCATCCAGTCGCAGGTCACGCTGCCGGAGGGCTTCAACGTGCACCCGCGGCTGCAGCCGATCCTGCAGCGCCGGGTGCAGATGGTCGAGGAGAACTCGATCGACTGGGCCACCGGGGAGCTGCTGGCGTTCGGGTCGCTGCTCATCGACGGGCACCCGGTGCGGCTGGTCGGCCAGGACTCGCGGCGCGGCACGTTCGGCCAGCGGCACGCGGTGCTGGTGGACCGCAAGACCGGCGAGGAGTACACCCCGCTCAAGCAGTTCGGGCAGGGCGTGTCGAAGTTCTACGTGCACGACTCGCTGCTCAGCGAGTACGCCGCGATGGGCTTCGAGTACGGGTACGCGATGACCCGGCCGGACGCGCTGGTGTGCTGGGAGGCCCAGTTCGGCGACTTCGCCAACGGCGCCCAGTCGGTCGTCGACGAGTACATCTCGTCCGGTGAGCAGAAGTGGGGCCAGCGCTCGGGCGTGGTGCTGCTGCTGCCGCACGGCTACGAGGGCCAGGGCCCGGACCACTCCTCGGCGCGCATCGAGCGCTACCTGCAGCTGTGCGCCGAGGACAACATGACCGTGGTCTACCCGAGCACCCCGGCGAACTACTTCCACCTGCTGCGCTGGCAGGTGAAGTCGCAGCGGCAGAAGCCGCTGATCGTGTTCACGCCCAAGTCGCTGCTGCGGCTCAAGGCGGCGATGTCGCCGGTCGACAAGATCACCGGCGGGTCGTTCGAGCCGGTCATCGGCGAGACGTCCGCGGACGTCGACCCGTCGCGGGTGCGCAGGGTCGTGCTGACGTCCGGCAAGGTGTACTACGAGGCGGCGGCGGCGCGGAAGGCCGCGGGCGACACCGAGACCGCCCTGATCCGCGTCGAGCGGCTCTACCCGCTGCCGCTGGACGAGATCAAGGCGGAGCTGGCCAAGTACCCGGCCGACGCCGAGCTGATCTGGCTGCAGGAGGAGCCGGCGAACATGGGCGCCTGGCCGTTCATCGCGCTCAAGCTCGGGCCGCAGCTGGACGGCCGGCCGCTCAACCGGGTGTCGCGGCGGGCGGCCTCGTCCCCGGCGGTCGGCTCGGCCAAGCTGCACCAGGTCGAGCAGGAGGCCCTGCTGGCCCGGCTGTTCGGCGACGCGAAGTAGGCGACCGGTTCACGGCGAGTGGTCACCGGCTGAGGGTCGAGGGCTCCGGAGCGCGCGACCGCGCCCGGAGCCCTCGCCTTTGCCGCATATGGGAGAGAGAGGCGATGTACTTCACCGACCGGGGGATCGAGGAGCTGACTGAGCGGCGCGGCGAGGAGGAGGTCACCCTGAGCTGGCTGGCCGAGCGGCTGCGCGAGTTCGTCGACCTGAACCCCGACTTCGAGACGCCCGTCGACCGTCTGGCGACCTGGTTGGCCCGGCTGGACGACGAGGACGAGGAGTAGCCCGCCGCCGTCGGACGCGGAACGCGATACATCTTGCCTTTCCAAGAACGCGACATATCGTGTTTACTGGAAGTCGGTCACGGACGAAGGGCGAATGTCGCGATGCCGCGCTGGACGATCGAGGAACCGACCTCCCTGGAGTTCGACGGCGTGGTGGCGCTCAAGGCCACGCTGATCGCCGGGAGCGTCTGCGTGCTGGCCGGCGGCGAGCGGCCGTCGGTCCTGGTGGACGAGGTCGAGGGGCCGCCGCTGGTGGTCGCCCACGAGGCCGGGATGCTGAACATCAGCCACGAGCGCCTGTGGGAGGGCGTGCTGACCTGGCTGCGCACCCAGCGCTGCCGGGCCGTGGTGACCGTCACCGTGCCGCACGACTGCCCGGTCACCGTGAACCTGGTGTCCGCGGACGCCGTGATCACCGGGCTGTCGGCCCGCACGTCCCTGAAGACCGCCTCGGGCGACGTCACCCTCGACGGGGTCACCGGAGAGATCGACGTGGGCACCGTGTCCGGCGCGATCGAGGCGCAGGGGCTGGACGGGCGGGTGGCGTTCACGTCCGTCTCCGGCGACCTGGCCCTGGCCGGCGGCTCGGTCGAGGCGCTCACCGCCCGCACCGTCAGCGGCCGGATCGCCGTGGACGTCGACCTGCCCGGCGGCGACCTTGAGATCAACACCGTGTCCGGGGAGGTGGCGCTGCGCGTCCCCGAGACCGTCTCGGCCGAGGTGACGCTGAACTCGGCGGCCGGACGGATCGAGTCCTCCTTCCCGGGCCTGGAACGCCAGGACCGCCCCATCGGCCGCGCCCTCGCCGGCAGGCTCGGCGACGGCGCCGGCCGGCTGGCGGTGACCACCGTGTCGGGCGGCGTCACCCTGCTCGGCCGCGCCCCCGGTGACGCCGACGGCGCCACCGCACCCGGAATGGAGAAGTGAGTTGAGCCCCGTCTTCGGCCACGGCCGCCTGCGGCTGTACCTGCTCAAGCTGCTGGAGGAGAGCCCCCGCCACGGCTACGAGGTGATCCGGCTGCTGCAGGACCGGTTCCTCGGGGTCTACTCCCCCTCCCCCGGCACGATCTACCCGCGCCTGGCGCGGCTGGAGTCCGAGGGCCTGGTCAGCCACGAGGTCGTCAAGGGCAAGAAGGTGTACCGGCTCACCGACAAGGGCCGGGCCGAGCTGGAGCGCCGGATGGACGAGCTGGCCGAGCTGGAGGAGGAGATCGCCGCCTCGGCGCAGCGGTTCGCCCGCGAGGTGCAGCAGGACGTCCGCCAGACGGTGCGCTCGCTGCGCGAGGAGCTCACCCAGGCCGCCCGCACGATGCGCGACCAGGGCCGCGCCGCGTCCATGGAGGCGTGGCGGGAGACCGCCGAACGCCATAAGGAGGAGTGGCGCCGCCAGAAGGAGTTCTGGCGGGAGCAGAAGCAGGCCTGGAAGGAGGAGTGGCAGCGCAACTGGGAGGAGGTCTGGCGGACCGCCACCGGCTCCCCGGACGACGTCGCCCGCCTCAAGCTGGAGCGTCTGCTCGCCCGCTTCGTCGAGGACGTCCGCCGCGACGTCCGGCACGCCCACTTGGACGAGCACGACCTGGAGGCGGTGCGGGACCTCCTCGACGACGCCCGCGCCCGCCTCCGCGACCTGCTCCGCGACTGACCGCGCGCCCCGCCCTGCAAGCGGCGAGCACGCTTCCACGCCGCAGGAGCTCTGCGGAAGGCATTCCACCAGGCCAGACGCCGCCCAGATCCACCAGGCCGCCCAACAGCGACCACAGACCTTCAGCGTCCATCTGCCGCGCGCTCAGGGGCCTACGTCGGACACGCGCGCGGTGACGCACCGCCCCTACGGCTCCCCGCGCTTCTCCAGCGCAGGGAGCCCCCTGCGGAAGGCACCCCATCCGGCCAGGCGCCGCCCGGTTTCACCAGGCCGCCCACACCGGTCAAGCGGCGACCAGAGACCTCCAGCGTCTCTTCTGCCGCGCACCCAAGGGCCCATGGCAGACACGCACGCGGTGACGCACCGCCCCTACGGCTCCCCCCCCCCCGCCTCCCCGGCGGAGACGTCCCTGCGGAAGGCAGCCCATTCGACCAGGCACCGTCCCCGAACCAGCAGGCCGCCTCAAGCCGCAGCACAGGGGCCGTTAGCGTCCTTCTGCGGCACGCCAGGCGCACGCCTTCCCGTCGCAGACGTCTCTGCAGAGGGCGGCCCATTTGGCCAGACGCCGCCCGGATTCACCAGGCCGCCCACACCGATCAAGCGGCGACCAGAGACCTCCAGCGTCCCTCTGGCGCACGCGCAGGCCTACAACACAGCGAGCGTGCGGCGCGGTGCCGTACTGCCTTCTGCAGTGCTTCACGCCCTTCTACGGGCGTCTCGCCCGCTCGCCTTGACCGCGCGTCTCCCCCGCCGCCCGGCGGCGAGCGGGCGCGTCTAGAGGCGCCCCGCCGCCCGCTCAGGAGCCGATCAGACGGTGAAGACGACCTTGCCGAAGAGTTCGCCCGCGGCCATGGCGGTGAAGCCCTCGACGGCGTCCGTCAGCGGCAGGACCCGGTCGATCTTCGGCCGGACGCCCGTCTTCACCAGGAAGCGCGCCAGCCTCTGGAGCTGGTCGCGGGTGCCCATGGTGGAGCCGACCACCGACAGCTGCAGGAAGAACACCCGGTTCAGCTCGGCGGGCGGCACCTGGCCGCTCGTCGCCCCGGACACCACGATCCGCCCGCCCGGACGCAGCGACTTCAGCGAATGCGACCAGGTGGCCTGGCCGACCGTCTCCATGACCGCGTCGACCCGTTCCGGCAGCCGGGCGCCGGGTTCGAACGCCGCGTCCGCGCCGAGCTCCAGCGCCCGCTCGCGCTTGGCCTCGCTGCGGCTGGTCGCCCAGACGCGGTAGCCCGCGGCCGAGCCGAGCGCGATCAGCGCGGTGGCGACGCCGCCGCCCGCGCCCTGCACCAGCACGGTGGAGCCGGGCTGCAGTCCGGCCTTGTCGAACAGCATGCGGTAGGCCGTGAGCCAGGCGGTCGGCAGGCACGCGGCCTCCTCGAACGACAGCTCCGGCGGCTTGGGCACCAGGTTGCGGCGCGGCACCGCGACCTTCTCGGCGAACGTGCCGTCGTGCAGCTCCGACAGCAGCGTCCGCTTGGGGTCGAGGGTCTCGTCCCCGCCGCCGCGCTCCGGGTCGCCGATCACCGCGTGCACGATGACCTCGTTGCCGTCCTCGTCCACCCCCGCCGCGTCGCAGCCGAGGATCATGGGGAGCTGCTCGGCGCGCAGTCCCACGCCGCGCAGCGACCACAGGTCGTGGTGGTTGAGGGCGGTGGCCTTGACCGTCACCGTGGTCCACCCGTCGGGGACCTCCGGTTCGGGCCGCTCGCCCAGCGTCAGCCCCTTCACGGGATCGTCTGCGTCGAATCGCGTAGCCGTCACAGCGAACATGACCGCACCATACGGGACGCCGGTCGCGCACCCGAGAGGCGCGTCCGCGATACGCGCGCCGCCCGTGCCTCTCCGGTCAGGCGCCCTCGGCGGGGAGGGCGGCGCCGTCGAGGTCGTCCTCCTGGGCGTGGGTCGGGTCGAGCACGCGCCGCAGGAACGTCTTGGTCCGCTCGTGCCGCGGCGCGCCGATGACCTGCTCGGGCGGGCCGTCCTCGACGATCACGCCGCCGTCCATGAAGACGACCCGGTCGGCCACGTCCCGGGCGAAGCCCATCTCGTGGGTGACCACGAGCATGGTCATGCCCTCCTGGGCGAGCTTGCGCATGACGGTGAGCACGTCCCCGACCAGCTCGGGGTCCAGCGCGGACGTCGGCTCGTCGAACAGCATCAGGTCCGGGTTCATCGCCAGCGCGCGGGCGATCGCCACGCGCTGCTGCTGCCCTCCGGACAGCTGCGCCGGGTAGCTGTCGGCCTTGTCCTCCAGGCCCACCTTCGCCAGGTTCTCGCGGGCGATCCGCTCCGCCTCGCCCTTGGGCCGCTTGAGCACCCGCCGCTGCGCGATGGTGACGTTGTCCAGCACCTTCAGGTGCGGGAACAGGTTGAACTGCTGGAACACCATGCCGACCTTGCGGCGGGCCGCGTCGATGTCGACGTCGGGGTGGGTGAGCTCCTCCCCTTCGACGAAGACCTGCCCGCCGGTCGGCGTCTCCAGCAGGTTGACGCAGCGCAGCAGCGTCGACTTGCCGGAGCCGGACGGGCCGATGATGCAGATCACCTGGCCGCGCTCGACGGTCAGGTCGATGCCCTTGAGCACCTTCAGGTCGCCGTAGGCCTTGTGCAGGCCGCGGATCTCCACCATGGGGGTCATCGCGTCACCGTGCCTTCCGCTCACCGTGCCTTCGCCTGTCGGGCCTCCAGGCGCCGCACGGCGAACCCCAGCGGCACCGTGATGATCAGATAGCACGCGCCCGCCACCACGAAGGGGGTCGAGTCGGCCGTGTTGATCGCGAAGTCCGAGCCGATCTTGGTGAGCTCCACCCCGGTGGCGGCGATGCCGAGCGCGGACACCAGCGAGGAGTCCTTGAACAGCAGCACCAGCTCGTTGGTGAGCGGCGGGATGATGATCCGCAGCGCCTGCGGGATCACGATGGTGAACATCGCCCGGGTGTGCGACATGCCGAGCGAGCGCGCCGCCTCCAGCTGCCCCTTCGGCACGGCCTGGATGCCCGCGCGGAACGTCTCGGCCATGTAGGCGGCCGCGACGAGGCCCAGCCCCAGCGCCACCGCGCCCACGGTGCCGCCGGGCACCGGGCCGCCCAGCGCGATCGGCAGCCCGTACCCGATGATCAGCAGGGTGAGCAGCGCCGGCAGGCCGCGGAAGATCTCCACGAACAGCAGGGCGACCGCCCGGTACACCGCCAGCGACGACAGCCGCATCAGCGCCACGAGCAGGCCGAGCGCGAAGCCGAGCGCGTAGGCGGTGAGCGTGTAGATGATCGTGTTCTTCAGCGCGACCGTGAACAGGTCCGGGTACATCTCCCGGGTGTTGTCGAAGTCCAGGAAGGTGTCCTGGATCTTCGGCCAGTCCACGATGAACACCACGGCGACCAGCACGACGACGAACAGCGCGTACTGGACGGCGATGCTGATCTTGCGGCGCTGACGGGGCGACAGGCCGGTCCGGCCCCGGGCGGGGCCGGCCGGCTCGGTGGCGGTTGTGCTCATGGACTATCGGTCGCTCACTGGGCGTTGGGCGTGCTCTTCGGCTCCGACCCGATCCACTTGACGTAGAGCTGCCTCCAGCTGCCGTCCTTGATCGACTCGCTGATCGTGTCGTTGATCACCTTGAGCAGCTCGGGGTTGCCCCCCTTGCGGACCGCGAAACCGTACTGCATGCCGGTCTCGAACTCTGCGGTGCGCTCGAACTTGGCGGCCACGTCCGGCTTCTTCAGCCAGTCGTTCACCACCGGCAGGTCCTGCAGGATGATGTCGATCTGCCCGGACTGCAGCGCCAGCAGCTGCTTGCCCGCGTCGTCGAACTCCTTGGGCTTCAGCCCCGCCTTCTTGGCCTCGTCCAGGCTGGTGGTGCCGGTCTGGACGCCCAGGCGCAGGTTCTGGGACTTGACCTGCTCCAGCGTGGTCACGCCCTTGCCCTTGGCGGTCATCAGGGCGATCGCCTCGGGGAAGTAGGACGTCGAGAAGTCCAGGTTCTTCTTGCGCTCCTCGGTGATGGTCATGCCGGCCGCCGCCACGTCGCAGCGTCCGGAGTTGAGCGCGGCGCCGCTCTTGATGATGTCGAACTTGACGTCCACGATCTCCTGCGTGACGCCCAGCTTCTGGGCGACCTTGTCGATCAGATCGACGTCGAAGCCGACGACCTTGCCGTTCTGCGGGAACTGGAACGGCGGGTAGGGCAGGCTGGTGCAGGTGGTCAGCTTGCCGTTCTTGACGAGCTTGACACCGGGGACCTTGGTCCCGGCCGCCGAATCGTCGCCCGAGTCACCGCCGCACGCGGTCAGCGCCAGCAAGCCGGTCAGGGCGAACGCGGCGGCCGCGACGGAACGGCGACGCAGTGAACCAGTCGTCACGGTCCCTCCACAATCAGTAGTCGGATCCCGGTCGATCCGTGGACGAGTGGACATTGTGGCCTACACCATGCATGCAGCGGATTAAGGCTCCAAAACAATCGGACAACAAGGCAGACTGCCCCACCCTACCCGCGGCGACGTTTCGACTGCACACCGTGGGCATGACACCAGGAAGCGGAGGGTCCTCCGTGACGTTCGCCACCTCGGGGCCCGCCGTGGGGGTCGGGGCCCCTGTGGCACAATCGGACAACGGGTGACCCCCGTACGTCGCGAGATCACCGCAGGTGCACGGCCACGAGACCACGTCACCTACGCGGCATCGCCTGAAAGCTCGAATCTCACAGACAGGGGTCGCTGTGGCTGTTCAGCCCTTCACCAGCGAAGCGCGTCGCCGCGAGTCCTCCGACGCCGCCTCGCTCGACAACGATCCGGCATTTCGACTGCACCGGGGCGGCAAGCTGGAAATGCGTTCGACCATCCCGGTGCGCGACAAGGAAGACCTCTCGCTCGCCTACACCCCCGGCGTGGCCCGGGTGTGCACCGCCATCGCCGACGATCCCGCGCTCGCCCACAGCTACACGTGGACGTCCAAGGTCGTCGCCGTGGTGACCGACGGCACGGCGGTGCTCGGCCTCGGTGACATCGGTCCGGCGGCGTCCATGCCCGTCATGGAGGGCAAGTCGCTGCTGTTCAAGGAGTTCGCCGGCATCGACTCGGTGCCGATCGCGCTCGACTGCACCGGTGTCGACGAGATCGTGGAGACCGTCGTGCGGCTGGCCCCCAGCTTCGGCGGGATCAACCTGGAGGACATCAGCGCGCCGCGCTGCTTCGAGATCGAGGACCGCCTGCGCGCGGCCCTGGACATCCCCGTCTTCCACGACGACCAGCACGGCACCGCGATCGTGACGCTGGCCGCCCTGAAGAACGCGGCCCGCCTCATCGGCCGGCCGCTGTCGGACCTGCGCGCGGTCGTGGCGGGCGCGGGCGCCTCCGGCGTCGCCGTGACGCGCATGCTGCTGGAGGCGGGCATCGGCGACATCGCCGTGTCCGACAGCCGCGGCCTGATCTACCCGGGCCGCCCCGGGCTGAACCCGGTCAAGGAGGCGCTGGCGGCCGACACCAACCGGGCCGGCCTGCGCGGCTCCACCGAGGAGGCGCTGCGCGGCGCCGACGTGTTCATCGGCCTGTCGGGCAGCACCGTGCACGAGTCGGCCATCGCCGCGATGGCCCCCGACGCGATCGTGTTCGCGCTGTCCAACCCGACGCCCGAGGTCCACCCCGACGTCGCCCGGCGGTACGCGCGGGTGGTCGCCACCGGCCGCAGCGACTACCCCAACCAGATCAACAACGTGCTGGCCTTCCCCGGCATCTTCCGCGGCGCGCTGGACGTGCGCGCCCGCACCATCACCGAGGGGATGAAGCTGGCCGCGGCCGACGCGCTGGCCGCGATCGTGGGCGACGACCTCGCCCCGGACCACGTCATCCCCGGTCCGTTCGACGAGCGGGTGGCGCCCGCGGTGAGCGCCGCCGTGGCCGAACAGGCCCGCCGCGAGGGCGTCAGCCGCGCCTGACCAGGCGCTTCGCGTCACGGCCCGTGCTCCCCGCACACGGGGGCACGGGCCGTTGTCATGGGGACGCCGGCACCGCCGTGACATGCAGCGAAATCTGCGACGTCACCCCTCCATGACCAGCGATTCATCGACAAGGAGCGGGCAAAGCAGCACAATATTTCATATTCCTCCGGGACGGCTTCTATGGCCGCAGTCACAGAAGGTGTAATAGTCGGCATAGGGGAATGATCCCGACGACTCACCCTCGCGCGAGGGCCCGACTCCGTCAGGAGCGCTCGTGGACCTCTCCTCCTACGCAGACCTGGCGCTCGTTCTGGTGAACACCCGGGGCCTGGACGGGGACGATCTCGGGGACCTGGACGGGCTGCAGGCGCTGCTGGCGGACCGTCCGCACCTGAGCGGCCGGATCACGCGCCGCGACCTGGACGCGATGCGCGAACTGCGCGAGGAGCTGCGGGCCGTCTTCGTCGCGGCGTCCCGCGGGGACGAAGAGGGCGCCGTCGAACGCCTCAACGCCCTGCTCATCCGGCACCCCGTCCATCCGCAGCTGTCCGGCCACGACGCGGAGGACTGGCATCTGCACTTCAACGAGGGCGGCTCCATCCCCGACCGGTACGCGGCGCGCGCCGCCATGGGGCTCGCCGTCCACATCAGCGAGCGCGGCCTGGCCGGGCTCGGCGTCTGCGCGGCCGAGGGCTGCGAACGCGTCTACCTCGACGCCACCGACGCCCCCTCCCGCCGCTACTGCACCGAGCACACCCCGTCCCCCGATCGCCGCCCCGATCTTTCCTCGGCGACCCACCGTCCCCGGCCCCGCCGAGTCTCCGTCCCCCTCCGCCCCCGCCGCCGTTGAGGCGAATCGCTCGCGGGCTGTCACCCCGTCTCCGAGGACGGTCGCCATAGCGGTCTGCGGTCCGTCTGAACGCACCATCCGCCACATAAGAATCAAAAACCTCATAACTCACAGGCGGCGGCCTGGCCCCCACACCAAAGGCGGCCTCGCCTGGACCGCCCCACCCGTGATCATCGCCAGACGCGGCGAGCAAAGGCCGTGGTCATGGCGCGAGCATCGCGCCGTCGTACTGGGGTCCCTGCCCTAAAGGCGACAATTTCCGGCCACAACGGCGCAGAAGGCCGCAAGTGTCAGAGGCCTCCTCTACTGTGAGAGCTCAGCCACCCTGGGAAACGCGTGGTGGCCGGGAGACCAAAGGGTCAGGAAGCCGGTAGATGGCCGATCAGTCTTCGCCACAGCCGTTCGCGCATCTGAGCACACCGAACTCCCAGCTTTACCGGGAGGTGCTGGGGGTGTTCGCGAAGGCCAAGGAACGGTTCATCGTCCACCTGCGGCCCGAGGACGTGGCCGCCGAGCTGGGGCGAGCGAACGACGAACAGCTCGCGCAGGCGCTGGACAAGCTCGTCGAGTGGGGGAATCTGCGGGCCGACGCCGACACCGGCCGGGTCACCACCGTCGAAGACTTTCACCGCAAGCGGTTCCTTTACCAGCTGACCGCGGCCGGGCAGGCGGCAGAGCAGGCGATCGCGTTCTACGAGGACGCGATCGGGCGGCGGGGAGCGTTGCAGTCGGTGGCCCTGGCGGACATCGGCGATCAGCTGGAGGCCTTGTCCGCCCTGGCCGACGACGCCGACCCGGATCCGGTCAAGGTCCATCTCCTGCTGCTGAGTCTCGCCGAGCGGTTCTCCTCGCTCGCGGACAACGCGCAGGCGTTCATGGCCTCGCTGCGCCGGGCGATCGACTTCTCCGACGGCGACGTGGAAGGCTTCATCGCCTACAAGGAACGACTGATCGACTACATCGATCGGTTCATCGCCGACCTGGCCAATTCCGGTGCCCGAATCGCGACGCTCCTGGCCAAGGTCGAGGCGCGGGGACACGAGCGGCTGCTTCGACTGGCGGCGCGGCGGGAAGCGGCCGACGCCGTACCGGACGGCGCCGACGCCGACGCGGCCAGGGAGCGGGCCGAGGCGGCGGCGTTCGACGGGTGGCTCAATCGGTGGCGGGGCCTCCGCGACTGGTTCGTGTCAGGGGGCGCGGACCGCCAGTCGCAGGCGAGGCTGCTGCGGCAGGCCGCGGTGACGGCGATCAAGCAGCTGGTCGACACGGTGGGCCTGCTCAACGAGCGGCGGTCGGGCCGTTCCGACCGCTCGGCGGACTTCCGGACGCTGGCGCGGTGGTTCGCCGAGGCGCCTGATGATCAGGCGCGGCACCGGCTGTGGCGCGCCGCGTTCGGGCTCACGTCGGCCCGTCATCTGACGGTCACCCCGGAGACCGTCGCCGCGTGGGACGAGGCGGGCACCGCGGGCATGCCGTGGGCGCGGGCGCCGGCGGTGCGGATCTCCCCGCGGCTGCGCCGGACGGGCTCCTACGAGCGGCGCGGCAGGCCCCATCGCGTGCGCGACCGTTCGCAGGCCAAGAGGCTGCTGGCCGAGCAGGCGGAGCGCGAGGCCGCCGAGACGGCGGCGGCGCGCGCCCGGCTCCGCACCGCGGGGCCGACGCTCCTGTCGGACCTGAACGTGCTCGATCCGAAGGCGTTCCGGCTGTTCCTCGCGTTGCTCGGCGACGCCCTGGCGGCGCGCCGACCGGGTGAGACCGAGGTGAAGACGCTCACCGCGGACGGATCGATGGAGGTGCGGCTGTCGCTGGTGCCCGACGGCGGGCCGGCGCGCGTCCGCACCGAGGACGGAGTGCTCACCGGCCCCGAGCACATCATCGAGATCACCGACCTGACGGGAACACCGTGATCCAGGAGGAGGAACGGGCGCAGCGGCGGGCCGCGTTGCGCGCCCTGCTGCGCAAACCGCTGCTGACCGCCGAGTCCGATCCCGAAGAGCTGACGCTGGTCCGACGGCACCAGGCCGAGCTGCGTGACTGGCTGAGCCGGGAGACCGGCTGGCGGCTGCACGTCGACAGCGAGACCGCACGGCTGTTCAAGACGGCCCCGTCGCTGGAGGACGCCACGCACCCCGCGCGCGGCAAGGGCAAGGAGCCGTTCGGCAGGCGCCGCTATGTCCTGTTGTGCCTGGCTCTCGCGGTGTTGGAGCGCGCCGACGCGCAGACCACGCTGGGCCGGCTCGCCGAGGAGGTGCTGAACGCGGCGGCCGAACCGGACCTGGCGCTCGAGTTCACCCTGGACACCCGGGCGGAGCGGGCCGACCTGGTCGCGGTGGTGCGGACGCTGCTCGACTGGGGAGTCCTGCGGCGGGTGGCCGGCGACGAGGAGGCGTACCTCTCGGCGACCGGAGACGCCTTGTACGACGTGCGCCGCAACGTGCTGTCGGTGCTGCTCACAGGGGCGCGCGGCCCGTCCACGGTGACCGCCGCCACATTCGAGGAGAGGCTGTCCGCACTGACCGACGAGCCCGTGCCCGACAGCGACGACCTGCGCAATCAGGCGTTGCGGTGGAGACTGACCAGGCGTCTTCTCGAAGACCCGGTCATCTACCACCACGACCTGGACGAGGCCGAGCGCGCCTATCTGCTGTCGCAACGGCCGGCGATCACCCGGCGGATCGAGGAGGCGACCGGGCTGGTGCCCGAGGTACGGGCGGAGGGCATCGCCATGGTCGACCCCGACGACGAGCTGACCGATGTCCGCATGCCCGAGCAGCACACCGACGGACACGTGACGCTCCTGGTCGCCGAGTTCCTGGCCGGACGCGACGGCGAGGTGACCCGCGACGAGCTGCGCGCCTTCGTCCGCGATGCCGCCGCCCGGCACGCCTCCTACTGGCGCAAGGGCGTGACCGAGCCCGGCGCCGAGGACGAGCTACTGGACATCGCTCTGGAGAAGCTGGCGGCGCTGCGCCTGGTCGTCGTCCTGCCGGACCGGGTGCGCGCGCTGCCCGCCATCGCCCGCTACGCCCTGGACGAGCCCACCATCCGCAACTGACTCCCGGAGAGGCGAACGGTGACGACGAAGACATCGGACCCGGCGGTACGGCTCCCCGAACCGACATCCGAGCGGTGGAAGCCCCTGCGCGCCGGCCTGGTCGACATCTTCTACTACGACGCCGAGGAGTTCTGGTTCCACGACGGGCGGCTGCTGCTGCGCGGCAACAACGGCACCGGCAAGTCCAAGGTGCTCGCGCTGACGCTGCCGTTCCTGCTGGACGGCGAGCTCGCCCCGCACCGGGTCGAGCCCGACGGCGACCGGCAGAAGCGCATGGAGTGGAACCTGCTGCTGGGCGGCAGGCACCCGTATCCCGAGCGGCTCGGCTATACCTGGCTGGAGTTCGGCCGCCGCGCCGCCGACGGAACGACCGAGTTCCGCACGATCGGGTGCGGGCTGAAGGCGGTGTCAGGACGCGGCATCGCCCGGCACTGGTTCTTCGTCACCGATCAGCGTCCCGGGCGGGACCTCCACCTGGTGTCGGCCACGGGCGTGGCGCTCAGCCGCGAGAAGCTCCGGGAGGCGGTGGAGGGCCGCGGGATGGTCTATGACAAGGCGTCGGACTACCGGCGGGCGGTGGACGAGACCCTGTTCGGTCTCGGCGCGCACCGCTACGAGGCCTTGGTGAACCTGCTGATCCAGCTGCGCCAGCCCCAGCTGTCCAAGCGCCCGGACGAACGGCTGCTCTCGCGGGCGCTCACCGAGGCGCTGCCGCCGCTGAGCCCCACCTTGATCGCCACGGTCGCCGAGGCGTTCCGCGGCCTGGACGAGGAACGCGAGGCCCTGCGCTCGCTCAACGAGGCCCGCACAGCCGCCGAGGCGTTCCTCCGCCATTACCGCCGGTACGCCCGGATCGCCGCCAAGCGCGCCGCCGCGGACCCGCGGCAGACCAACAGCCGCTATGAGAGGTTGAACCGGGATCTGGCCACGGCCGAGTCCGAGCGCGAGGCCGCTGAGCGGGAGCTGGCCGAGGCGCGCCGGCTCCTGGAGGACCTCCAGGCCGAAAAGAAACGGCTGGAGGCGCGCCTTCAGGCGTTGAGGGAGAGCCCGCAGATGCGCGACGCCCGACGCATCGAGGAGGCGAAGCGGGAGGCCGACCGCAGGAACGAGCATGCCGACCACCTGGAGCGCGAACGCGCCGAGCGGCTCACGGAGGTCGACCGCCGCCGCACACGCGCCGAGGAGGCGCGCGTGCGGCGCGAGCAGGCCGAGCAGGCCGCGGCCGCCGCGTCGGAACGGGCGGCGGCCGCCGCCGACCAGGCCCGATGCGGGAGTCGGCACGAGCAGATCGTCACTGAGTGGGAGCGCGACCCGGCGCAGGCCCGGCGGGACGCCGACGAACTCGTCCGGCGCACCTCGCAGGCGATCGCCGAGTTGGAACGGCTCCTAGCCGCCCTGGCCCAGGCGCGGACCCGGCTGGAATCGGCCAGGGCGGCGGCGGAGCGCCTGGAGAACCAGGTGCAGGAGGCCGCCGCGGCGGTCGCCGCCGCCGAGACGACGGCGCGGGAGCGCGCGGAGGAGCTCGTCGAGGCCTACGTCGCCTACATGGCCGGGCTCACGGAGATCAAGATCGAGGACCCGGACGGGGTGGTGGCCGCGCTGAAGGCGTGGACGCAGACCGCGGAGACCCCCAACCCCGCCGCCGCGGCCGTGGACGACGCGGCGCGCGCGGCGACCGCCGAGCTCGGTCGTCTGGACGCCGACCTGCGGTCGCGGCTGCGTGACGAGCAGGAGACGGCGCGGCGGCTCAGAGAGGAGATCGATCGGCTGGAGCGCGGTGTCCACGAGCCCCCGCCCGTCCCCTACACGCGTGCCCCGCAGGCCCGCACCGGTCGGCCGGGTGCGCCGCTGTGGAAGGTCGTGGACTTCGCCGACGCGCTGCCCGCCGAGCAACGCGCCGGTCTGGAGGCGGCGCTGGAGGCGGCGGGCCTTCTCGACGCCTGGGTGACGCCCGAGGGCGGGCTGCTGGCGGAGGACGACACGTTCCTGCTGACCGGCGAGCCCGTCGACGGCCCGTCCTGCACCGCCGTGCTGCACCCGGCCATCGACCGCGCCGACCCCCAGGCCGCCGCACTCGGCGACGATGCCGTCCGGGCCGTGCTGGCCGGAATCGGCCTCGGCCCGGGCGGCGGGACGACCTGGGTCGCCGTGGACGGCCGATGGGCCAACGGCGTGCTCGGCGGCGCCTGGCACAAGGACGAGGCCGGCTACATCGGCGAAGGGGCGCGAGAGGCGGCCCGGCGCGCCCGTGTGGCCCGGCTGCGCGACGAACTCGCCGCGACCACCGATCGCATCACGGGGCTGCTGGACGCGCGCGACAGGCTCGCGGCCCGGCAGCGGGCACTGGACGCCGAGCATCGCGCGCTCCCCTCGGACGCGGCTCTGCGGGAGGCGCTCGTCCGTCTCACCGACCGGCACCGCCAGCGCCGGCAGCTCGCCGAGCAGCACAGGGAGGCCCTCGCCATGGTGGCCGCCCGCGACGACGAGGTCGCCGCGGCACACCGGGCCGCCGCCGAGTTCGCCGGCGATGTCGGCCTGCCGGCGGACGCCGCGCAGCTGGCGGAAGTCGGCCAGGCACTGACCGAGTACCGGCTGGCGCTGGCGGGGCTGTGGCACGCCGCCGAAATCCTGCTCGCCGCGCGCCGAACCGAACGCGAGGAGGACGAGGAGCTGGCCGACGTTCAGCGACGCCTGAACGACCTGTCGGAACGCGCCGCCGCCGCTCGCGAGAAGGCGATCGCCGCCGCGGAGAGCTACCGGACTCTGGTCGCCACCGCCGGAGCCGCCGTGGAGGAGCTCTTCCGGCAGATGGACGAGGTGCAACGGTCCCTCGACGCATGTGAAAGGCACCAGGAGGACATTCGCAAGCGCGAGAGCACAGCGCTGGAGACCCGGCTGAAAGCCGAGAGCAGGTGCGAGCAGCTCGCCGAGCGCATCAAGGAGGCGGCCGTCGATCGCGACAGGGCGATCGCATCGTTCCGCGACTTCGCCGCCACCGGACTGCTCGCCATCGCCCTGCCCGACCTGCCGATTCCCGACCTGGCGGACACGTGGGCGGCCCGCCCTGCCGTGGAACTGGCCCGTGCGGTGAACACGGCACTCGACAGCGTTGACGACGGAGACGCTCAGTGGGACCGCGTTCAGCGCAAGGTGACCGAGGAGCACAAGCTGCTGTCGGATGTGATGTCCCGGCACGGTCACTCGGTGGGCTTGACCCTGCGTGACGGGTTCCTGGTCGTGGACGTGGTCTTCCAGGGCCGCTCCCACGACATCCCGGGTCTGGTCGAGGCGCTGGCCGAGGACACCGAGCAGCGCGCCCGGCTGCTGTCGGCCCGGGAACGGGAGATTCTGGAGAATCACCTGCTCAACGAGGTGGCCGGCACGCTGCAGGAGCTGATCGCCGCGGCCGTGGAAGAGGTCGCCGCGATGAACGCGGAACTGCAGACGCGGCCCACGTCCACCGGGATGCGCCTGCGGCTGCAGTGGAAACCGGCGCGTGACGCCCCCGAGGGCCTGGCGCAGGTCCGCGAGAAGCTGCGGCAGACCGTCGACGCCTGGTCGGCCGACGACCGCGCGGCCGTCGGCGCATTCCTGCAGGAACAGATCAACCGGGAGCATGAGCGGAACCCCGCGGCGGGCTGGACCGAGCAGCTGACCAACGCGCTGGACTACCGCACCTGGCACGCCTTCACCATCCAGCGCCTGCAGGACGGCCAATGGCGCCCGGCCACGGGGCCGGCCTCCGGTGGAGAGCGAGTGCTCGCGGCGTCCGTGCCGCTGTTCGCCGCCGCGTCCGCGCACTACAAATCCGCCGCCAACCCGTACGCGCCGCGCCTGGTGGCGCTGGACGAGGCGTTCGCGGGCGTCGACGACGACTCGCGGGCCAAGTGCCTCGGTCTGCTGGCGACGTTCGACATGGACGTGGTCATGACCAGCGAGCGGGAGTGGGGCTGCTATCCGCAGGTGCCCGGCCTGGCCATCTGCCACCTGTCCCGCCGGGACGGCATCGACGCCGTCCTGGTCACACCGTGGCGCTGGGACGGCCGCGAACGCACCCGCGTGACTCGTCCCGAGCCGGGCGGCGCGCAAGAGGACCTGTTCGCCGGATGACCGGAGACATGACCGCCGACATCGACCGGCTGCGCCGCCTACTGGGCAATTCGGAGATCGCGTGGTTGCGGGCCCGGGTCCGCCGGCGCCTCGAACGAGGCCGACCGCTGACCGGCTCGATCACACTGGCGCACGCCACCGCGGAACAGCGGCGTGCCGTGGAGCTGCTGCTCGGACGCCGCGTCGGGACGGGCGCCTCGATATCGGTGCGGCTCGCTGAGGTCGATCGGATCCTGCGCGACAGCGGGGCCTGTCCCGACGGCCTGGCCGCCGCCGTCGAGCTGCTGGACGGCCCCGTCCGCGACCGGGTGCGCGAGCGCGCCGAGAACGCCGCGGCCTGGCGGGCGGCCTTCGCTCCGCTGGACGCGGCGGTGCGCGGACGGGCGGAACTGGACGGCTGGCGTGCCTGGCTGGACTCCACCGGCCTGGTCCGCCGGCTCACCGCCGGCCCGGAGGAGGCCGCCGGGGTGCTTTGTCGCCTTGCCGCGGTCGTGGAGCGACTGCCCTCCTCGGGGATCCCGCTCGGCCGACTGGCCGCCGAAACCTGCGGTGACGCGCACGCTTTGGACGAGGGGTCCGCACTGGCGACGCTGGCCCTGTCGGCGGCGCGTGCGCTGGCCGGGCTGCCCCACACGGGGGAGGGAACTGCCGAAGCACGGCGCGCGGCCTGGGCCGCCGTCGGGGTGCATCTGGACGAGCTGTCCTCCGTCGTGCTGAGTCTGGGCCTGCCGGGCGACGATCACACGCCGCTGGGGCGTCTGCTGGGCACCGCCCGGACCGCAGGCGAACCGCTGGTCTTGACCCTCCGCCAACTCCACCGCCATCGCGGTCCCCTACCCGCGCCTGGCCTGGTCCGGCTATGCGAGAACCCTGTGGTGATCGCCGCCGCGGCCGATGATCTCGGCCCGGCCTGCCCTCCCCTCGTCTGCGTGAGCGGCCGCCCGTCCACCGCCGTGTGGCGGCTCCTGGAACTCCTCGAGGCGGGCGGTGCCGAGTTCGCCTACCACGGCGACTTCGACTGGGGCGGCATCGCGATCGCCGCGGCCGTTCGGGAAAGAGTCGGGTGGCGCCCGTGGCGCTACGACGCCCCGTCCTACCTGGCGGCCTTGGCGACGGTCTCCGGCGGCCCGCTGACCGGTCGCCCACGTCCCGCCCCCTGGGACCCGGAGCTGACCGCGGCGATGGCAGAGCGTGGGGTGCGGGTGGACGAGGAGCTCGTGCTCAGCGGTCTTCTCGCGGACCTGCGCGGCTGACGCGGAAGATCGACAGGCGGGACGGCGGCCAGTAGCGGGCGACGACGCGGCCGACGATCAGGGGGTCGGGGACGGCGTCGAAGTCCCAGCTGTCCTGGCGTCCGGGGGCTCCCTGGTTGTCGCTTTCCAGCCACCACCCGCCGTCGGTGCGCCGCGTCGCCCTCTTGACGATGAGCAGCCCGTCGCGTCCCGGATGGCGCGCCACCACCACGTCGCCCTCCGCGACGCGCGCGCCCCGGCGCACCAAGAGCCAGTCACCGGGACGCAACGCGGGCGTCATCGACTCGCCCGTCACCTCGACGGCCAGCAGCCCACCGAGCACTCCCGCCCCCGCATAGGTCGCCGTTGCCTGGAAACAAGACCACTTCGGGCAGGCCGCCGGAACGGTCCTAGGCCCAAATACCGAGCGCCCCAGCCCTACGGCGGGGCCGTCACAAGAGTAATGTCGGTGACCGGAGCATGATCCGATACGAGGGAAGGGAAACGCAGGTGCTCGCAAACCTTCTGCGCCCCAGGACCGCGGTTTCCGCGCACTGCGACCTGCCGTGCGGGGTCTACGACCCGGCGCAGGCCCGCATCGAGGCCGAGTCCGTCAAGGCGATCTGCGAGAAGTACGCCGCCAACGAGGACCCGGTCTTCCGGGCCCGCGCCATCCTCATCAAGGAGCAGCGCTCGCAGCTGGTGAAGGAGCACCTGTGGGTGCTGTGGACGGACTACTTCAAGCCGCCGCACTTCGAGAAGTACCCGCAGCTGCACCAGCTGTTCAACGAGGCCACCAAGCTCGCCGGCGCGGGCGGCACCAAGGGCAGCATGGACGTCAAGGCGGCCGAGGACCTGCTCGCCCGCATCGCGGAGATCGAGAAGATCTTCTGGGAGACCAAGCAGGCCTGAGCACGCCGGCGAACCGGTACGCATGGGGCCCCGCCGCGTCCGGCGGGGCCCCCGCTCGTCTCACCGGCGGGCGGTCCTCGCACGATCGCAAGTGCCGGGATCACCGGGCGGCGGCCGGCGCCTTGTAGCCTGGCCGACGTGATCCGCCCCGCTGTTCCCGAGGACGTTCCCGCGATCGTGCGGCTGGTGCGCGAGCTGGCCGACTACGAGCGCGCGCTGCACGAGGTGAAGGCGACCGAGGACGATTTCCTGCGGCATCTGTTCGGGCCGGAGCCTCGGGTGTTCGCGCATGTGGCCGAGCACGAGGGCGAAGTCGTCGGATTCGCCCTATGGTTCCTGACGTTCTCCACCTGGCTCGGCCGTCACGGCATTTACCTGGAAGACCTGTACGTCAGGCCGCGGATGCGCGGCCGCGGGTACGGCAAGGCGCTGCTGCGGGAGCTGGCGCGCATCGCCGTCGAGCGCGGATACGGCCGGATCGAGTGGTCGGTGCTGAACTGGAACGCTCCCGCGATCGGTTTCTACAAGTCCCTCGGCGCGCAGCCGCAGGACGAATGGACGGTCTACCGGCTGACCGGCAAGGCCTTGGCGGATCTCGGCCGGAGCCGGTCGGGGCGCGGCGAAGGGGCGGACCCGGCCCAGATTTCGCCGGACAGGTGATCCATTTCTCCCGGATGCGGCAAAGCCATGCGCGCCGCAGTCTCGAAGCAAGGGGGTTAGGCGGTAGTTTCGAAGCAGCGGGACCTACCGCCGCAAGGGAGTGACGTGACTGAGGAAACCGCTGCGATGCCGGCCAGTACGAAGGTGTCACCGCGTGACGCGGTGACCGTGAAGCTGCCCGCCGCGAGCGCCTACCTGTCGGTGCTGCGGACCGCCACGGCGGGCCTGGCGGCCCGGCTGGACTTCACGCTGGACGAGATCGAGGACCTGCGCATCGCCGTCGACGAGGCGTGCGCGATGCTGCTCGCCCAGGCCGTGCCCGGGACCGACCTCACGTGCGAGTTCGAGCTGACCGGGGACGCGGTGCGCATCAAGGTGTCGGTGCTGACCGTGGACGGCCGCGAGCCGAGTCGCGACACCTTCGCCTGGACGGTGCTGTCGTCGCTGGCCGGCGAGGTCGACTCCGAGGTGGGCCCCGACGACCGGGTCACGGTGATGCTGCAGAAGCGCCGCGCCGCGACGGGGGCCCCGTGACGGAGAAGACGACACTTCCGGACGGCGGAAGCGCGGCGGGCGCGAGCGAGCGTCCCGACACCGCGGTGCCCGACCGCGCCCGCGCCCGGGCCCTGTTCGAGCGTCTGGCCGAGCTGCCCGAGGGCGACCCGGAGCGCCAGCGCATCCGCGACCAGCTGGTGGAGCTGCACCTGCCGCTGGTGGAGTACCTGGCCCGCCGGTTCCGCAACCGCGGCGAGTGGCTGGACGACCTCATCCAGGTCGCCACCATCGGCCTGATCAAGTCGATCGACCGGTTCGACCTGGACCGCGGCGTGGAGTTCTCCACCTACGCCACGCCCACCATCGTCGGCGAGATCAAGCGGCACTTCCGCGACAAGGGCTGGGCGGTGCGGGTGCCGCGCCGGCTGCAGGAGCTCAAGCTGTCGCTGACCAAGGCGATCAGCGATCTGGCCCAGCGCGAGGGGCGCGCCCCCACCGTCAGCGAGCTGGCGGCGCACCTGGGGATGAGCGAGGAGGAGGTCCTGGAGGGCCTGGAGTCGGCCAACGCCTACTCCACCGTCTCCCTGGACGCCCCCGACTCCGGCGACGAGGACGCGCCCGCGGTGGCCGACTCGCTCGGCATGGTGGACGAGTCGCTGGAGGGCGTGGAGTACCGCGAGTCCCTCAAGCCGCTGCTGGAGAAGCTGCCCGCCCGCGAGAAGAAGATCCTTCTGCTGCGGTTCTTCGGGAACATGACCCAGTCGCAGATCGCCGCCGAGCTGGGCATCTCCCAGATGCACGTCTCCCGCCTCCTGGCCCGCACCCTGGCCCAGCTCCGCGAGGGCCTGACCGCCGACGAGTGACCGGGAGGCCCGCTCGGTGCGTGCCGAGTGCAGGCCCGCCGGCACGACGAGACCGGGCCATGAGCACCGCCGCGACAGCGCGCGGGGGGCGGCGGCCGACGCGGGTCGGCCGCCGCCTCCGAGCTTCTCTCTAGCGCTTTCCGCCGCGCCGCGGCTTCTTGCCGCCGGCCGTCCGCTTCCCGGCGGCGGTCTCGGCCTCGCCCTTCTCGCCGCCGCCCGTCTGGGCGCCGGACGCGTCACCGTCCCGGACGGCCTTGCCGGCCCCCGGCCGCTTCGCGGCGGCCTGCCCGGTGTCGTCGTCTCCGGCCTGCTCCTCGTGGACGAGCCACGCGGTCGTCGGCGGACTCAGCAGGAGCACCAGGGAGGCCACGGCCAGCAGGCCCAGCGGAACGGCCAGCCAGTACTGCTCGCTCTGCCACAGCGACCAGGCGACCGGGAGGGCGAACAGCTGGACCAGGACGCTGGGCGAACGGCTCCAGGCGGCGCCCCGCAGCAGCCCGCGGGCGCAGCCGAACATGCCCGCCCCGGCCCCGAGCGCCAGGACGGTCACGGCGATCGCGGTGGCCGGGTCGACGGCCGCGCCGATCACGGTCTCGTACCCGGTGAACAGCCCGAATCCGGTCGCGACGGCGCCCTCGGCGGCCACGAGGGCGGCGGCGCCGTGCACGGTGATGGGACGCTTCGACACAACCCGCAACCCTATCCCGGGCACGGATACGCTGAACGCCGTGCGCGCCATGCTCATCGCCAATCCCAAGGCGACCTCGACCACGCGGCGGGCCCGCGACATCATGCTGCGGGCCTTCACCGGCGACCTGAACATCGACCTCGCCGAGACGGGGCACCGCGGACACGCCACGGATCTGGCCCGCAAGGCCGTGCACGAGGGCTACGACGCGATCGTGGTGCTCGGCGGCGACGGCACCGTCAACGAGGCCGTGAACGGGCTGCTGGCCGAGGGTCCGTCGGGGCGGCTGCCCGCGCTGGCCGTGGTGCCGTGCGGCAGCGCGAACGTGTTCGCCCGCGCGCTGGGCCTGCCGGGCGATCCGGTCGGGGCGACCCGCCAGGTGCTCCAGGGGCTGCGGGCCGGACGGCACCGCACGGTGGGGCTGGGCGCGGCGCGCCTGCCGGACGGCCCGGAGCGGTACTTCACCTTCAACGCCGGGGTGGGCCTGGACGCGGAGGTCGTCCGGGAGGTGGAGCGGCGGCGCGCGAAGGGCGGCCGCGCGCCCGCGGCGCTGTACGTGCGCACGGCGCTCGAGCATTTCTTCTCCGGGACGGACCGCAGGCGCCCGAAGCTCATCCTGGAGCGGCCGGGCCGCCCGCCGATCCCCGGCCTGTTCCTGGCCTTCGTGTCCAACACCTCGCCGTGGACGTTCCTTGGACCGCTCCCGGTGAACCCCAGTCCGCGCGCCAACTTCAACAAGGGCCTGGACGTGTTCGCGCTGCGGTCGCTGCGGGTCGCCCCGGCGCTGGGCACGGTGGCGCAGATGTTGTTGGCCCGGGCCCGTCCCGTGCAGGGCCGCCACGTGGTGAACGTGCACGACGCGGCGGAGGTCACGCTGCGGTCGCCCCGGCCGGTGGCCTACCAGCTCGACGGCGACTACCTCGGCGAGACGCCCGCCATCACCTTCCGTGCCGTCCCGAAAGCGGTCCGCGTGGTCATATGACGCAGGTCACGCACGAGGCGACGGCAAAGCACCACCGTCGAAACACCGATGTGACACATACGACACTCATACTTTGAGAAACGTTTCTCAAAGGTCTTGCGTCCTCCTACGATGCCCTGACACGCTCAAAGTGCGCCGACCGGCAGGGGCTCAGCGCGTCGCGCCCTGCCCGAGTAGCGCCCAGAACGACCACCCCTGAACCCAATCCCCCTCGAGCGGCTCGGGGTGCTCCGCGAGAGACATGTGAATCAGTTCACAAGATGAGTGGGGAGGCGCGTCCCCCCACGCTGACGAAGGAGTGGACCGCATGGACTGGCGCCACCGCGCGGCCTGCCGTGACGTGGACCCCGAGCTGTTCTTCCCGATCGGCAACACCGGGCCCGCGCTCCTGCAGATCGAAGAGGCCAAGCAGGTATGCCGCCGCTGCGAGGTCACCGACGCGTGCCTGCGCTGGGCCCTGGAGTCCGGCCAGGACGCCGGCGTGTGGGGCGGCATGAGCGAGGACGAGCGGCGCGTGCTCCGGCGGCGCACCGCCCGTGCCCGGGCCCGCGCCAACGCCCGCGTCTGACCCGCCGCGCGTCACGCGCCGCCACCGCCGGGCCCTCGTCCGGCCTCCCGCAGACGCGCCGCCTCCGAACCTCCCGGTCGGAGAGCCCCGCGCGTCCGTAGACTCCAAGCGCCCGCGCCCGCCGCGGGCGCCGGTCTTTTCGGCCGCGGCGGCCTAGTCCCGTCCGTCGGGCGCACCGCCCATGGACGGCCGCCTGCCGTCGCGGCGCCGCCCCGCGCTCAGGTCCTTCAGCGCCGGACGCGCCGCCATGCTCCGGTCCCGCGCCGCGGGCGCGCGGATCGCGGCCTGGTCGAGCGGCACGTCCACGAGCACCTCGGTGCCGCCGCTCGCCCGCCGCCGGAACTGCAGCCGCCCGCTCAGCTCGCCGACGATCAGCGTCCGCACGATCTGCAGGCCCAGGCTGTCGCTGCTCTCCACGTCGAAGTCGGCGGGCAGGCCCACGCCGTCGTCGGCGACCGTGACCACCAGCCGCGGCCCGGCCCCGTCCGTCTCCTCCCGCCGCCGCGCGCTGACCTCCAGCGTCCCGAACCGGTTGGACAGGCCGTGCTCCAGGGCGTTCTGCAGCAGCTCGGTGAGCGCCATCGCCAGCGGGGTCGCGATCTCGGCGGGCAGCACGCCGAAGCTGCCGGTCCGCTTGGGCGTCACCCGCGTCTCCGGCGTCGACACCTCCCCCGCCATGGCGATCACGCGATCGGCGATGTCGTCGAAGTCGATCAGCTCGTCGGGGGTGTGCGAGAGGGTCTCGTGGACGATCGCGATGGATCCGACCCGGCGCACCGCCTCGTCCAGCGCGGCCCGGCCCTCGGGGATGCTCAACCGCCGGGCCTGCAGCCGCAGCAGCGCCGCGACCGTCTGCAGGTTGTTCTTCACCCGGTGGTGGATCTCCCGGATGGTGGCGTCCTTGGTCATCAGCTCGCGGTCGCGCCAGCGCAGCTCGGTGACGTCGCGGCACAGCACGATCGCGCCGATCCGGGTGCCGCCCACCACCAGCGGGATGGTGCGCAGCTGCATCACCGACCCGTGCGCCTCGACCTCCACCTCGCGCGGGGCGCGGCCGCTGAGCAGCGCGCTCAGCGCCTCCTCCAGCGGCTCGCCGGTGTCGCACAGCTGGGTGGTGATCTCGCCCAGCACCTCGCCGACCAGGTCGGTGGGGAACCCCAGGCGCCGGTAGGCCGACTGCGCGTTCGGGCTGGCGTAGGTGACGCGTCCGGCGTGGTCCAGCCGGATCAGCCCGTCGCCGACGCGAGGCGAGCGCACCAGGTTGGGCTCCTCCCCCGGGACCGGGAACCGGCCCTCCGAGATCATCTGCGCCAGGTCGCTGGCGCTCTGCAGGTAGGTCAGCTCCAGGCGGCTCGGGGTGCGGGCCGAGCTGAGGTTGGTGCTGCGCTGGATGACGCCGAGCATCTTGGCGCCGCGCCGCACCGGGATCGACTCCTCCCGGACGGGGATGCCGCTGCCCCACTCCGGGTCGCCCTCGCGGACGATGCGCTGCTCCCGCCACGCCACGTCGATCAGGCCGCGCCGCCCGGCGCGCACGATCCGGCCGACCAGGTCCTCGGGGTAGGCGGTCGGGCCGGTGGTCGGACGCATCTGCGCGATCGCCACCCACGACGTGGGCTCCCCGCCCTCCACCGACCGCAGCGGCACCCACAGCAGCAGGTCGGCGAACGACAGGTCCGCCAGCAGCTGCCAGTCCGACACCAGGGCGTGCAGCCACTCCAGGTCGGTGTCGGTGAGGTCGGTGTGGTCGCGTACCAGGTCGGTCAAGGTGGGCACGGCTCCATCATCGCCGATCCCGGGGACCGCCCCGTCCACCGGCCCGCCCGGCCCTCGCCGCCGCCCCGCCGACGTGCCGCGCCCCGGGGACCTGGCAAGATCTGGTCATGACACGCGATCCCCTGGACCGGCTGCGCGCCGCCGCGGCCCGCCGCGAGGAGGCGGGACTGCGGCGGCGGCTGCGGCCCCGGGCCGCCGACCACGACGGACTCGTCGACCTGGCGTCCAACGACTACCTCGGGCTGTCGCGCGACCCCCGGCTGATCGAGGGAGCGGTCGCCGCCGCCCGCGCGTACGGCACCGGGGCGACCGGGTCGCGGCTGGTCACCGGCACCACGCGGCTGCACGCCGAGCTGGACGAGCGGCTGGCCGCGTTCGCCGGATGCGCCGCCGGTCTGGTGTTCTCCTCCGGCTACCTGGCCAACCTGGGCGCGGTGGCGGGCCTGGGCGGCCCGGACGTGCTCGTGGTGTCCGACCAGGGCAACCACGCCTCGATCATCGACGGGTGCCGCCTGTCGCGGTCGCGGGTGGCGGTCGTCCCGCACCGCGACGTCGCCGCCGTCGAGGCCGCGCTGGCCGGCCGCGAGGAGGAGCACGCCCTGGTCGTCACCGACGCGGTGTTCTCCGTGGACGGCGACCTGGCGCCGCTGGCGGACCTGCACCGCGTGGCCCGCGCGCACGGGGCGCTGCTGGTGGTGGACGAGGCGCACGCCCTCGGCGTCGTCGGCGACGGCGGACGCGGCGCCGCGCACGCCGCGGGCCTGGCCGGGCAGCCGGACGTGGTGCTCACCCTCACCCTGTCCAAGTCGCTGGGCGCGCAGGGCGGCGCGGTGCTCGGCGCGCCCGAGGTCGTCGACGCGCTCGTCGACACCGGACGTTCGATGATCTTCGACACGGGGCTGGCGCCGCCCAGCGTGGGCGCCGTCCTGGCCGCCCTGGACGTGCTGGAGGCCGAGCCGGACCGGCCGGCCCGCGCCCGGGGCGTGGCCCGGCGGATGGCCTCCGCGGCCGCCGCTCTCGGCCTGGAGACCACCGACGAGCCCGCCGCGGCCGTGGTCCCCGTGGTGCTGGGCGAGCCGCACGCGGCCGTCCAGGGCCAGCGGGTGTGCGCGCGGCACGGCGTGCGGGTCGGATGCTTCCGTCCCCCATCCGTGCCCAAGGGGCGCGCCTGCCTGCGTCTCACCGCCCGCGCCACGCTGACCGAGGAGGACCTCGGCGCGCTAGAACGGGCCCTGGCGGACGTCGCCGAGTCGGGCCCCCGTACCCTTCACACGTAACATCGGGGGAACCGGTGATGAACGTTAGGAGAGACCGTGACGGAGGTCAGGGGCGGGCCCCGGCACGGGGGCGGCTATAGAGCCGATCGGGCGCCACTCAGCGACATCGGCCGGCACCACTCGGCCAACGCACCGCGCATTCCGAAGTACTACAAGCTCAAGGAGCTGCTCGTCGAGCTGATCCAGTCCCTGCCTCCCGGTAGTCCGCTGCCGCCGGAGCGGACGCTCGCCGAGAAGTACGAGACCTCGCGCACCACGGTGCGGCAGGCGCTCGCCGAACTGGTCGTCGAGGGGCGGCTGCAGCGCATCCAGGGCAAGGGCACCTTCGTCGCCAAGCCGAAGGTCGCCCAGGAGCTGCAGCTGGTCAGCTACACCGAGGACATGCGGCACAAGGGCCTGCGGCCCGAGACCCGCATCCTGGAGATCGGCTACGTCAGCGCCGACGAACGCCTGGCCGGCCTGCTGGGCATCCGGCCGGGGGGCCGGGTGCTGCGCATCCACCGGCTGCGGCTGGCCGACGGGGAGGCGATGTCGATCGACACCTCGCACCTGCCGGCCCGCCGCTTCCCGGGCCTGCGCCGGGAGCTGCCCCGGCACAGGTCGCTCTACGAGACGCTGGCCACGGCCTACGACGTCCACCTGGCCGAGGCGGAGGAGACCATCGAGACGGTGCTGGCCACGCCGCACGACGCGCAGCTGCTCGGCGTGGACGTGGGCCTGCCGATGCTGCTGCTGTCGCGGCACGCCATCGACACCACCGGCCAGCCCGTCGAATACGCCCAGAGCCTCTACCGCGGCGACCGCTACAAGTTCACGACCCGCCTGCGCCGGAACAACTAGACGCCGCCGGGCGCGGGGCCCGTCCCTCGGGCCGGGCTCCGCGCCGGGCCGGAGCGCGCCGTCCGACCAGGACTCGCCGGTCGGCCGTCACAGGGTCTTGGACAGCGCCTTGATGGGCATCTGGAGCTCGCTGAGGAGGGCGAGGTCCTCGGAGGCGGGGCGGCCCAGGGTGGTCAGGTAGTTGCCGACGATGATGGCGTTGATGCCGCCCAGCATGCCGTCGCGGGTGCCCAGGTCGCCCAGGGTCAGCTCGCGGCCTCCCGCGTAGCGCAGGAGGGTGCGCGGCAGCGCCAGCCGGAAGGCGCCGATCGTCTTGAGCGCCTCGCGGCCCTCCACCAGCGGCCGGTCGGCGAACGGGGTGCCGGGGCGGGGCGCCAGGAAGTTCAGCGGGACCTCGTCGGGCTCCAGCTCGGCGAGCTGCCCGGCGAACTCGGCGCGCTGCTCGACCGTCTCGCCCAGGCCGATGATGCCGCCGCAGCACAGCTCCATGCCCGCCTCCTTGACCATGAGGCAGGTCTCCCAGCGCTCCTCCCACGTGTGGGTGGTGACCACGTTGGGGAAGTGGGACCGCGCGGTCTCCAGGTTGTGGTTGTAGCGGTGCACGCCCATCGCGACCAGCTCGTCCACCTGCTCCCGGGTGAGCATGCCGAGCGAGCACGCGATGTTGATCTCCACGCCGTCGTTGATGGCCTTGATCCCCTCGCGGACCTGCGCCATCAGCCGCTCGTCGGGCCCGCGCACGGCCGCCACGATGCAGAACTCGGTGGCGCCGGTGCGGGCGGTCTCCTTGGCCGCCTCCACCAGCTCGGGGATGTTCAGCCACGCCGACCGCACCGGCGAGTCGAACCGTCCCGACTGGGAGCAGAAGTGGCAGTCCTCCGGGCAGCCGCCGGTCTTCACGGAGACGATGCCCTCGACCTCGACCTCCGGTCCGCACCAGCGCATCCGCACCTCGTGCGCCAACGCCAGCAGGTCGTCGAGCCGCTCGTCGGGCAGCGTCAGGCACTCCAGGGCCTGCTCGGCGGACAGCCCCCTGCCCTCCTCCAGCACCTGGCGGCGGGCGACCTCGAGGATGTCGGTCACGGACCCCTACCTTCCTTCCTGGGTTGACGCCTGGGTCGATGCGGCGTTCGTGCTCGCTGGGCGGACCATCGGCTCGGCACGTCGGGTCAGCGGACGGGGACGCCCTGGGCGTGGCGGAAGGCGGCCGGGTCGAAGGAGCCGCCGAACGCCGGCGCCAGCGCGCGGTGCGCGGTCACCAGGAACTCCGCCGGGTCGAGCGCGCCCGCGCCCGCGGGCAGCGCCCCGGCCAGCGGCCGGGCGGCGATCGTCTCCAGGTCCGGCACGTTGCTGCGCATCGCCAGGTCGGGCTCGTCCGGCCACGCGCCGATCACCACGCCGGCGAGCTGGACGCCGCGGTGCGCCATGGCCTCCAGGGTCAGCGCGGTGTGGTTGAGGGTGCCCAGGTCCGGGCGCGTCGCCACGAGGGCGGGCGCGCCCAGCCAGCGGGCCAGGTCGGCGACGGTGGTGCCCTCCTCGTCGTAGCGGACCAGCAGCCCGCCCGCGCCCTCCACCAGCACCAGCCGGCGGGTCTCGGCCAGCTCGCGGATGCGGCCGGCGACCTCGGCCAGGGCCACCGGCGGCCGTCCGGCGCGGCGGGCGGCCGCGGCGGGCGACAGCGGATCGGGGAAGCGGGCGAACTCGTGCAGGTCGTCCACGCCCGCCAGCCGTCCGACGACGTCCAGGTCGCCGGGCTCGCCGGGGGACACGCCGGTCTGCACGGGCTTGACCACGGCCACCGAGGCCCCGCGGGCGGCGGCCAGCGCGGCCAGCGCCGCGGTCACGATCGTCTTGCCGACGCCCGTACAGGTTCCGGTCACCACGAGCACGCTCACGACCGGCACCCTAGCGCGCGCCCCTTCGGCGGTGCCCTCGCCGAATTCCACAGTCTTGGCCAGGGGAATTTGTACGCGGGTTCACGCGCAGCTCCCGGAACGCCGCGGAATGTCATGGTTCCACTGCGGCGTGTCAGGGAACCCCGCGGCGCCGCGGCACGTCCCACTTGCATGGCCGGGCTCGCGCGCACGACGGGGGCCGCGGCGGCGCTGGCGGGGACGATCGCCCTCGCCGCCTGCGGTCCGCACGACGGCACGCCCGACGCCGCGCCGTCGCCCGCGCCGTCGGCGCGGCAGACCGACCGGGCTCCCGCCGAACGCCTCGTCCTGCGCTGGCGGCGGACCGGCGGCATCGCCGGGCTCGGCGGGCCCGGCGCGCTCCCCGACTTCTCCCTGTACGCCGACGGCCGCGCGGTGTTCGCCCAAGGCGCCCACGCCCAGACCGCCACCGAGTACCGGCTGACGCCCGACGCGCTGCGGCGACTGCTGGACGAGGCCCGCGCGGCGGGGCTCGCCCGGTCGCGCACCCGCGCGCCGCGGCAGCAGGTCGCCGACGCCTTCATCGTGGAGATCACCATGGGCGGCGCCCGCACCCGCATCGTCCACCCCGAAGGGGTCGACGACCCGGCGGTGCGGTTCCTCGACCGGCTGCACCCGCCGAGCTGGGCCGCGAGCGACCAGGCGGGACCGAGCCGCCCGTACCGGCCCGCCAGGGTCGCGGTCCTGGCCGGACGGGTCGGCGCCGACACCGGCGCGCACGGCGTCAGAGCCTGGCCGCTGGCCCCGCTCGGCCGCGGCGAGCGCGCCGCCGGCCGGCTGTGCACGGTGCTCACCGGACGCGACGCCGCCACCGCCGCGCGCCTCGCCGCGCAGAACCGCTTCGACACGGCGTGGCGCAGCGACGGGCGCCTGTACGCCGTCCGCTTCCGGCCGCTGCTGCCGGACGAGGAGACCTGCGCCGACCTCGCCCGCGCCTGACCCCGGCCGCCGTGCGTACCCTGGGGCCGGTTCCGATCTTCCCAGGGAGGGCCCTAGGTGTCTGAGACGTCGGTCCTGCGCGGCCCGGTGACCGTCCGCAGCGCCCGCCCGGACGAGTACGACCTCGTCGGCGAGCTCACCGTCGAGGTCTACGTCGGCGGCGGCATGGTCAAGCCCGACTCCGGCTACGTGCCCGAGCTGCGCGACGCGGCGGGGCGCGCCGCGCACACCGACCTGCTCGTGGCGGAGGTCGCCGGAGAGGTGGTGGGCGCGGTGGCCTACTGCCCGCCCGGCAGCCGGTACGCGGTGGTCGCCGGCGCGGACGAGGCCGAGTTCCGCATGCTCGCCGTCCGGGAGCGGGCGCGCGGCCGGGGCGCGGGCCGCGCCCTCGTCGAGGCGTGCCTGGACCGCGCCCGCGCCGCCGGGCTGCGCGGGCTGCGCCTGGTCACGCAGGCCAACATGCCGGCGGCGCAGCGCATGTACGAGCGGATGGGGTTCCGCCGCACGCCCGAACGCGACTGGACCCTGGACAACGGTGTGCGGCTGCTCGCCTACCACATGCCGCTGTGACCGCGGCCGGGGGGATCACGCCGAGGTGAGCGTGCCGTGCTCGGAGCAGCGGGCCGTCCAGCCCATCGGCGTCACCTGCACCACCATCCGGCGGCGGCACCGGGTGCAGTAGCGCGGCGGCTCCATCCGCCGGGCGGCGCGGCACCGCCGGTGGTCGCCCTCGCGTTCCGGGCCCCCGCAGCGGTCGCAGTACGTCTCCACGGCGCGGGCGTCCTACTCGATGACGGCGATCAGATCGCCCTCCTGGACGACCTGGCCCTCGGTGACGGCGAGCTTGGCGACGGTGCCCGCCTCCTCGGCCAGCACCGGGATCTCCATCTTCATCGACTCCAGGATCACCAGGGTGTCGCCCTCGTTCACCTGGTCGCCCTCGGCGGCGGTCACCTTCCACACGTTCGCCACCATCTCGGCGTGCACGTCGGCCACGGCGGTTCCTTCCTTCGAAAATGCCCTTCGGACAGTGCCAGGGACGGTTCGGCGGGCGCGCCCGGAGCGGGCGAGGCGCGCCGCGGGTCGACGGGTGGTGCGCCGCGAGCCCGCGCGGGGGCGGGCTAGCGTCCGCGCATCCGGCCGACGAGCCCGGTGTCGTAGGACCCGTCGGCGAACTCGGGACGGTCGAGCAGCTCGGCCAGGAACGGCAGGTTGGTCTTGGGGCCCTCGATGCGGAACGCCCCGACCGCCGCGCGCGCCCGCAGCACCGCGTCGCCGCGCGTCTCGGCGTGCACGCACAGCTTGGCCAGCAGCGGGTCGTAGTGCGGGGTGACGGTGTTGCCCTCGGCGTAGCCGGCGTCGATGCGGATGCCCTCGCCGACCGGCTCCTCCCACACCTCGATCGTGCCGGGGCCGGGCAGGAAGCGCACCGGGTCCTCGGCGTACACGCGCAGCTCGATCGCGTGCCCGCGCGGGTCGATCTCGGTGAACGACACCGGCTCCCCCGCCGCGACGAGCAGCTGCTGCTCGACCAGGTCGATGCCGGTGACCAGCTCGGTCACCGGATGCTCCACCTGCAGCCGGGTGTTCATCTCCAGGAAGAAGAAGTCCTTGGTGGCCGGGTCGACCAGGCATTCGACCGTGCCGGCCCCGCGGTAGCCGATCGCCTCCCCGGCGCGCACCGCCGCGGCGAGCATGCGCTCGCGCAGCTCGCCGGTGACGCCCGGCGACGGGGTCTCCTCGACCACCTTCTGGTGCCGGCGCTGCACCGAGCAGTCCCGCTCGCCCAGGGCCACCACGGTGCCGTCGGCGAGCCCGAGGATCTGCACCTCCACGTGCCGGGCCCGCTCCACGTACCGCTCCAGCAGGATGTCGGCGCTGCCGAAGAACCGTTCGGCGCGGGTGCGGGCGGTCTCGAACGCGGCGCGCAGGCCCGCCTCGTCGCGCACGGCGGCCATGCCGATGCCGCCGCCGCCCGCCGCGGCCTTGACCATCACCGGGTAGCCGATGCGCTCGGCCTCCTCGACGGCGGTGTCGGCGTCGGGCACCGGCTCCCACACGCCGGGCGCCACCGGGACGCCGGCCTCCTTCATGAGGTTCCGCGCGTTGATCTTGTCGCCCATCCGGGCGATCGCCAGCGGCGGCGGGCCGATCCACACCAGGCCCGCGTCGATCACCTGGCGGGCGAACGCGGCGTTCTCCGCCAGGAACCCGTATCCGGGGTGGACCGCCTGCGCATTGGTGCGGCGCGCGGCCTCCAGGATGCGCGCCGCGTCCAGGTAGCTGCGCGCGGGCTGCGGCGGGCCGATGAGGATGGCCTCGTCGGCCTCGGCCACGTACGGCAGGTCGGCGTCGGCCTCGGAGTACACCGCGATGGCCTTCAGCCCCATCGCGCGCACGGTGTGGATGATCCGACTGGCGATCTCGCCGCGGTTGGCCACGAGCACGGACTCGAACACCAGGGGGTTCTCCTTCCACCTGTACGCGGCTTCCCCGGTACGCGACGGCGCGACGGATCGGACGTGGCCGACCCTAATGCCCGCGCGGGCGGCCGTCCGGGCGCGCGAGCGACAAATACCGGCCGGTAATTTTGTCGCCCCGCCGCCCCGCCGCCGCGCCCGCCCGCCCGCGTCGCGCGGCCGTCCCGGCTACGGGCGGGAGCCGCGCTCCAGGACGCGGCTGAGCGCCTCCACCACGGCGGGGTCGTACTCGGACGCCGAGTCCAGCCGCAGCCGTTCCAGCACCGCGGCGGCGCGGTCGCGGTCGGAGGAGTCGCCGACCAGGTCGTCGTAGGCGTTGGCGACCTTGATGATGCGGCTGGCCAGCGGGGGCGGCGCCGGCCGCTCCGCGCCGCCGTCGGCGCCCGCGGCGGCCGCCTCGCCCTTGTCGCCCTTGCCGCGCCGCGGCGACGACGCCGCGGCCCCGCCCTCGGCGGTCGCGCCGGTGCGGTACGGGTGCGAGGACAGCCGGACGATGTGCGCCACCCGGTCCAGCACGCCGGTCTGCTTGATCACCTCGGCGCCGAGCTCGGCGATGCGGCGCTGCTCGGTGGGCGAGGCCAGCACGGTGGCGCCGCCGGGGATGGGGTCGCCGAGCGACAGCTGCCCGATGTCGTGCATGAGCGCCGCGTACTCCAGCTCCAGCAGCTCCTCCTCGCACATGCCGAGCTCGCGGCCCATGCCCACGGCCAGCCGGGACACCCGCCGCGAGTGCCCGGTCTCGACGTAGCCGCCGACCTCGGTCACCCGCGACAGCGCCCGCACCGTCTGCAGGTACGTGGCGCGCACACCCGCGTACCGGCGGAAGGCGAACTGCGTCACCAGGATCGGCGCGGTGAACACCGCCAGCGCGACCGGCCCCAGCACGGTGGTGGCGACCGCGATGAGCATGGCGGTGGCGCTGGTCGCCGCGCACAGCGCCGTCTTGGCGCGGATCTCGTCGCGCAGCGCGATGCCGAACCGGGCCCGCACCGCCTCGGCGCGGATCACCGCCGCGATCACCACGTCGGTGAAGCAGCCGATCGCCACGGTCAGGCCCATCGCCGCCAGCAGGAGCTGCCAGGCCAGGTCGAGGCCGAGCAGCGGGCGGAAGCACAGCGCCACCACGGCGACGCACAGCAGCCGGCGCGCCATGGCGTCCGGCCGCGGCATCCGTCCGACCGCGGCGTGCGGCAGCGAGCCGACCAGCATGCCGACCGCCGTCACCGCCACCACCTGCAGCGGCGAGTGCAGCGCCGGATGGACGCCGAGCAGCGCCCCGGGCGGGGCGTTCTCCGGGCCGACGCCGACCAGCAGGGCGTAGCCGAGGGCGCCCGCGGTGGCGATCGGCGCGACCTCCCGGTTGCCGGGCATCACCATGCGGAACAGCTCGCCCAGCGCGATGAGCACCCCGAAGATCACCGCGACCCGGGGCTGCTCCAGGCCGACCGCCGCGACCTGCGCGACGGCGGCGGTCACGCACAGCACGGCGGCGGCGACCAGCAGCAGCCGCTCGGTGTCGACCGCCTGCCAGGCGGCCCTGGACCGACGCGCCTCCATCCCGCTACCGCCGCGCTCCGCCGCCGGCCACCCGGAGGGGGGCGCTGGGGTCGTCGTGGTCCTGCGAGGTGGTCTCCGCCACGTCGTCGTCGGGGGGCACGACGGGGTCGGGCGGATCCCAGCCTTCGCGTTCCAGCGCGCGCAGGAACGCCTCGACCATCACCGGGTCGAAGTGCTCGCCGGCGCACTTGCGCAGCTCCTCCACGGCCTGGTCGATGCTGAGCGCGGGCCGGTAGGAGCGGGTGGAGGTCATGGAGTCGAACGCGTCGGCCACCGAGATGACCCGGGCGAACTCGGGGATCTCGTCGCCGGCCAGGCCCATCGGGTAGCCGGTGCCGTTCACCCGCTCGTGGTGGTGCATGATCCCGGCCAGCGCCTCGTCCAGGAAGCCGATCTCCCGGACGATCTCCAGACCGCGCATCGGGTGCAGCTGGATCGCGGCGAACTCCTCCTCGGTCAGCTTCCCGGCCTTCTGCAGCACCTTGGTGGGGACGCCGAGCTTGCCCACGTCGTGCAGCATGCCCGCGTACCGGATCGCCTCCACCCGGTCGGGCCGCATGCCGATCTCGCGCGCGATCATCACCGACCCGCGGGAGACCCGTTCGGAGTGGCCGCGGGTGTAGTAGTCCTTGGTCTCCACCGCCTGGCACAGGGCGGCCAGCGTGGCCGCGTGGGCCTTCTGCTGGGCGTGGGTCTGCTCCAGCGCCCAGCGCGCGATGAACAGCGGCAGCAGCACCAGCACCGCCGCGAACGTGCCGACGTGCTGCCACAGGCCCGCGATGAGCAGGCCGAACATGCCGTAGCCGAGGCATCCCACCGACAGCTGGCGGCTCTCGCGCACCAGCTCGCGCGGCGCGGCCTGCTTGGACAGCAGCAGGATGCCCGCCATCAGCAGGAGGTTGACGCCGACGAAGGTGACCAGGGCGCCGAGGAAGGGGACGATGACCTGCTCCACCCAGTCGGCCTGGCCGGGACGGGGCGGATCGCCGCCGAGCACGTCGAACACGGTGCCCGCGGCGTACCCGCACAGCGCGAACTGGGCGCCGTTGAACAGCCGCTTCACCGGGGCGAACAGCCGCTGCCCGTTGACCACGGCCGACAGGCCCAGCAGGGCGGCCCCGGCGGGCCCGAGGAGCACCACCGACGCCAGGCTGGCGGCGAAGCTCAGCGAGACCCGCGCGCGTTCGACGTTGAGCAGCGCCGGCGCCGAGTCGCAGACCCAGAACAGGACGGCCAGCACCGCCAGCTTCGACCAGTCCAGCTCGCCGAACGACGACGTCGCGATGAGCCCGGTCGCCAAGGCGACCACGCCGCAGACGTACGCCCAGGCAGCCAGTGGTAGTCCACGCATTGCCGCCCTTTCGGGAAACGGAAACGTGGGCCGCCGCCGGGGCCGGTGGCGCCGGTGCCCCACCTAGACCCAGGACACGCCCTCGGGCATTCTCAGCGACGACGAGGCGCCCCGGGCCCGGTCGAGCCCGGCCGTCCTCACACGCTTGCGCATGGCATTCGCCTCCCCCCGTGAAACCGCCCCCGAGCGCCCAGGCAGCGCGCGACCCGGCCGCCGGGGCATGCGAGTGCTCCCGTCGCTGATTCCGGCACAAGCCTAACGCGAGCGGCGCAGGTCACACAGGCATGCGGCGAATCGTGAGCAAAGCGTGAACTAATCGTCACCTTTGGTGATCACAATTCCCGTGCGCCCCCTGCGGCCGCCCGCTCGCGCGCCCACGCGGCGGTCGCGGCGAGGCCGTCCCGCAGCGACGTTCTCGGCCGCCACCCGAGGACCCGTTCGGTCTCCGCCGGGTCGACGGCCATCGCGGGCAGGTCGCCCGGCCGCGGCGGGGCGAACGCGGGCTCGTCCGGCGCGCCCACCGCCTGGGCGACCAGGGTGTGCAGCTCCCGGTCGGCGGTCTGCAGGCCGGTGCCGACGTTGAAGCGGCCGCCGCCGCCCGCCTCGCCGCCGGCGCGGGCGAACGCGTCCACCACGTCGAGCACGTACACGTAGTCGCGGGTCTGGGTGCCGTCGCCGAACACCCGGGTCGGCCGGCCCGACAGCAGCGCGTCGGTGAAGATCGAGATCACCCCGGCCTCGCCGTCCGGGGTCTGCCGCGGGCCGTACACGTTGGCCAGCGTCAGGATGGTGAAGTCCACGTCGTGCAGCGCCCGGTACATGCGCAGATAGATCTCGCCGGACACCTTGGACGCCGCGTACGGGGAGGCGGGCCGCAGCTCGGCGTCGGGCGGGACGGGCAGCGCGTCCGGCACCCCGTACACCGCGCAGCTGGAGGCGAACACCACCTTGCGCGCGCCCCCGGCGCGCGCGGCCTCCAGCACGTTGGCGGTGCCCAGCACGTTGATGCGCGCGTCGTGCAGCGGGTCGGCGACGCTGGCGCGCACGCTGACCTGCGCGGCCAGGTGGAAGATCACTTCGGGGCGGCGGGCGGCGACGCGGTCGGCGAGCGCCGGGTCCGTCACGTCCATGCGCCACATCTCGACTCCCGGGCGCACGTTGCCGCCCGACGAGAAGTCGTCGACCCCGATGACCTCATGGCCGTCGGCCAGCAGCCGGTCGGCGAGATGGGACCCGATGAACCCGGCCGCGCCGGTGACGAGTACGAGCACGCCGAAACCCTAGATCAGTCGGCGGGGTGCCGCTCGGCTTTCCCGGCGGTCTGCTTCTCCGCCGCGCGGCTTTCGGCGCTCTGTTCCCCGGCGGCGGGCTCGGGGGTCTCCTCGCCGACGGCCTCGGCGGCCTTGAGCTCCCCGCACAGCTGCTCGATGCGGCTCATCACCTTGGCCCGCAGGTCGGCGGGGACCGGCTCGCACCCGCAGGACTTGCCGACCAGCTTCTTGACGGCCTCCTCCAGGCCGTACTCGCGCAGGCACGGCCCGCACTCGTCCAGATGCTGCTTGACCTCGCCGCAGCCCTGCTGGTCGAGCTCGCCGTCCAGGTAGGCGTAGACCCTGGCCAGCACCTCGCTGCACGGCGTCTCGTGGTGGTCGCCACAGCTCATGACGATCCCTCCCCCGCCCGGGTCAACCCGCGCTCCCGGGCGTAGTCCTCCAGCATGCCGCGCAACTGCCGCCGCCCCCGGTGCAGACGGGACATCACCGTACCGATGGGCGTGCCCATGATCTCGGCGATCTCCTTGTAGGCGAAGCCCTCCACGTCGGCGAGGTACACCGCGATGCGGAACTCCTCCGGCAGGTTCTGCAGCGCCCGCTTGACGTCGGTGTCGGGCAGGTGCTCCAGCGCCTCGGCCTCGGCCGACTTCAGGCCGCTGGAGGTGTGCGACTCGGCGCGCGCCAGCTGCCAGTCCTCGATCTCCTCGGTCGCCGACTGCTGGGGCTGCCGCTGCCGCTTGCGGTAGGAGTTGATGAAGGTGTTGGTGAGGATCCGGTACAGCCACGCCTTGAGGTTGGTGCCCTCCCGGAACTGGTGGAAGGACGCGAACGCCTTGGCGAAGGTCTCCTGAACGAGGTCCTCCGCGTCCGCGGGGTTGCGCGTCATGCGCAGCGCGGCCGAGTACAGGGGATCGAGGAACGGCAGGACGTCGCGTTGGAAGCGCTCCCGGCGCTCCTCCACGGTCTCGGAGGCGCCCGACGGACGTTCCGGGGCCGCCTGCGGGTCCAGCGCCCCGTTCCCCTGCGCCGGGTGGGCCAGGCGGTCTTCGCTCTGCTGGCGCTCCGCTGCGGCCACCTGACCACCCCCCTCGTCCGTGACGGCGCCTCCGACGGCGCGGTACGCCACAGACGATATAGGGCTGCGGAGCCGGGCCGTGCCGTCGGGGGCGGCCGGCGGCTGCACCGCGGTGTCCCCCCGGGGATGCTCGGCAACGGCTGTGGTCATCGGGCAGCACCTCCGCTGTGCGTCAAGGTTCCCGTACGGCGCGCCCGTGGCCCCTTCTGGACGGTTCGCTCGTCTCGCGGGTCGAGGGCACCCGTACGCGGACGGTTGTGAGACGGTGCAACGCGCGGACGGCCGCGTCGATTCCCGGGCGGGCGATTCCCGGGAACCGCCGAGGGTGACGCGCGGCACCCGCGGGGAAGAAGTCACATAAAGGGCGAGAACAGGAGCAAACCCGTTGCTACCGCTGCCGGCGCAACCTCCCGAACCCAGCGTCGCGGATCTGCGTGCCGCGCCGGGCGACGGCCGGTCCCTGACGCTGTACTGGTCGTTCTACTGGGCGGTGGCGGCGGCGCAGCTGGCCCGCTGGCTGCCGCGCACGCCCTCGCTCATCCTGGACATCTCGGGGGGACGCACCGGCAGCGCGGCGCAGGCGGCGGCCGCCGGGCACACGGTCCTGGAGATGCTGGACCCGCTGGTGGCCCCGCGGGGCGTGGACGGCGCGGCGGACGGCGACGGCGCCGGGGCGGACGGCGCCGCCGTGGCGCCGCGGCTGCGCCCGCCCCC